>NZ_WEZF01000019.1 GCF_009177065.1 Tautonia marina | reverse complement strand
GTCTTTGGCGCAGTCCGTTGGGTGTCCAGGGCTTCCCTCTTTGTGTCCGTAGCAGGGGACCATCGGGAAAGCGCCGCGCCATTACTCTGAGATAGTCGAGCCAGCATTTAGGGAGATAAAGTAGATATTGCTTACCCTTTGATCTCATCTTGGCAATGCCGTTATTCCAATCGATGTGGCTTGCTTGCATGGTGCATAACAAGTGTGGTCGCGCGACTGTGCTATCCAACAATTGCATCATAATTTTCAAATCGTCCGGCGCGACTTCCAAGAGCCGTTTCACTTGATCGTCTGTCAGTAGCAGTGTCCGGCGCTCCATTGATGGCTTGTGAACACCAGCAACCGGATTCTCTGCAATGAGTTTTTCGCGCTCACACCAATTGAGGAATGCATTTACTACGGTCAGCACTCCACGCGAGCCACTACTCGACCAGCCTTGCTCTCTTGACCAGCGTTCCAACTGCCCTGGCGTCAGTTTTTCAGGCGCGTAAGTCCCGAATCTCTTACGGAACTTTGAGAGTCGAGCCTTTGCTACAGTCCAACTATTATTGGAGCGCGTAGCTTTGTAATAAGCAAGACAAATATCTACTAGCGCGTCTATATCGCGCGGTCTTTCTAGCGGCAAGTCCGAAGCAATGGGCGGCTTAGTTCCGGTCAGACTATGGAACTTTTCCCATGCTGATTTTTCGTCTTTGCCGAGATTGATTTGCTTGCCTTGATGGTAAACAAACCAACAGCCTCGATCGGATCTGAACCAAGGTTTTGCTTTCCGTGCCATGATTCCATGCCGTTGGCACAGAACCCGACGCGATCCCCTGGCAGTTGTCCTAGGCGTAAGTCCCTACAGTGTAAAGACTTCTGAGTATGCCCGGCAGGACTTGAACCTGCAACCTTTAGCTCCGGAGGCTAACGCTCTATCCAATTGAGCTACGGGCACGTTGAACACCTGGTATTGTTCCGATTGTGAGCGCCGTGTCAAGCGGCTGGTTTCCAGGTGATCGGTTGAATTCCATCAGCCAGGAGCGGGGCCGAGGGGGATGGATTGGTGAGCGCGGGGGGGGGAACGCCAACGCTCACCGAGGAACCTTGGTCAGTCGGAGGAGTTTGAAGCTCCGAGGCGGTGCGGGGGAGAGTCGATGATCCAGCGGCGCAGGGTGATGACCCAGGAGACACCCATGTAAAAGGCGGGATAGTAGAGCGAGATCAAGGTCAAGGTCCGAATCTCCGCGTTCCAGCCCGGGGGCGAGTCGGAGGGCATTCGCCAGAGGATCCAGATCAGGAGGAAGGTCCAGGGAACGGCCAGCAAGTTGCTCAGCATGTTGAGCCGTCCCGGCTGCGAGGGATAGAGGTATCGGCTGGGGATGAACGTCAGGAAGCCGAACAGGACGAGGGTTGCCAGGGCGGCCCATTCGGGAAGGGGCAGGACGTAGAGGTAGAAGGCGACGACATTCCAGTGAGAGGGGAAGCCGAGGAAGTAGCCGTCGTCGGTCTTGGCCTCAACCTGGCAAAAACCATAGGCGCTGGCCAGCAGAGGCAGCAGGAGCCAGGCTTCCATCCCACTGGGGAGGATCTCGGCCCGCCAGATGAGCAGCAGGGGCAGGAACGTGTAGGTCAGGAAGTCGGTCAAATCGTCGAGCTTTCGACCGTCGAAGTTCGGCAAGACGCTTTTCACGCCGACACCGCGGGCCATGGTGCCGTCGGTGGCGTCGACCAGCGTGGCAAGAAGCATCAACGCGAAGGACCAGCGGAACGCGTCGGCATCGCCCCGCACCAAGAGCACGGCGATGGAGGCGGCGATGACCAGGCCGAGGGCCGTGTAGAGGTGCACGCCCCAGGCCATCACCGTGCGGACCGGGTCCCCGGCTCCCGGACGACCCTGATCGGCGTTTGGCTCGTCGGTGGTCAGGTTCTCTCCCATCACGGAATCTCGGGATGTCATCCTCGTTCGCCTCCCTCAGGATCAAGCACCATCGTCGCCGGCGCAAGAGTCACGGGCGCGCGGTGGGTTTCGAGAACGCCGGTCTTGTGTCGACGGACCAGCCAGTAATACGAGCCTCCTGCCAGCAGCATGGCGGCCGTCGCCAGCGGGGCACTGAACCGCCGGGCCGGTTCCGTGCCGTAAATTTCCGTGCGGGGCCAGGAGAGGTTCACGATCACGAAAATGCCCCAGACCACGGCCAACACATTGACGGGCAAGCCCCACCAGCCCATCGAAAAGGCGTCGGAGAAGTGGTGCGGGTGAGCGCCTCGATACGCCTTGCGAAGCCGACGAGAGAGCAGCGGCGCCGTCACCATCAGGTAGGCGAGGTTGGCCCAGACAATCGACACCGAGGCCATGACCTCGATCACTTGCGGGTAGTTGACGTTGACCACCAGCATCAGGATGGCACACGCCCCCAGGAACACGGCCGGCCAGGTGGGTGTTCGAGAGGTCTCGGAGATATGGGCCAGGGTCTCGGAGAACGGCAGGTTATTATCCCTCGCCATCGCGAACATCAGGCGAACGGCCGCGGCGTGCACGGTCAGGGTGCAGACGGTAATCGCCACCACCAGCAGACAGAGCAAGGGGCGCCCGAGCCGGTCTCCCAGGACCTGCTTGATCACATAGGGCATTCCGCCACTGACCAGGCCGAGCTGCGGGTCGGCCGGATTCTCGACGGCGCACAGGGCCGTGACGATCAGCAAGCCCCCGACCAGGCCGACCGAGGCCAGGGCGAGCAGGATCGCCCGGGGAGCGCGTCGCCTCGGGTTGTCGGTTTCCTCGGCAAGTGATCCGGCGGTGTCGAAGCCGTACATCACATAGGTTGCCGGCAAAGCCGCGGCCAGAAACGCCCCGAGAATGCCCAGCGATCGACCTTCGCCCAGGCCCTCCACGTTTAGGACGATGCTCGGCCCTCGACGCGCCGCAAAGGCCATCAGAGCCACGAGCAGGATCGCTCCGACGATCTCGGCAAAGACTCCCGCATTGTTGATCCGAGACAGCAACCGCACGCCGACCGAATTGACGATCGTGCTGAAGACGATCAGGATGCAGCCAAGGAGCACGGCGTTCTTTGCGGCGTCGTCGGGATTGGCGGCCGAGCCGATGATCTGAAACCCGGACCAGAGCTGCGGTAGGGTAATCTGAAGCGCCAGGGCCACGGCCGCCAGCGTAATCCCCGAGCAGGCCAGGTAGACCCAGCCGGCCATCCAGCCCATGCCGGCCGATCCGATATGCTTGGACCACTGGTAAACGCCCCCGGAGAGGGGATACCGCGCCGCCAGTTCCGCAAAGCAAAGCGCCACCAGAAACTGTCCGAGAAAGACCGTCGGCCAGGTCCAAAAAAAGGCCGGTCCACCCGCGGCGTAGCCCATGTAAAAGAGCTGAGGGAGGCCGGTCAGGATTGACAGATACGAGAAGCCGACGGCGAACGAGGAGAAGCTCCCCAGGGTCCGGTCAAGCTTCTGCCGGTACCCGAAGCCGGCAAGTTCGTGGGTGTCTTCGGTTGGTGCCTCCTGAGACACGCGGGAGATCCTCGTCACTGGTCATTCGGGGGGGACACACGATGAACGCGGCAAGAAGGAACGATAACGTTTTAGCATAGAGCGTCCGGGATTGCGCGACGAGTTGTCAACGCAAACGTCTCTCAAGAAAATCCTTTCGCCCCCCACCTGCAGTTTCGACGGTTCTGGCCCTGTCGAGCCCTGACGAGCGGATTCGAAAGGAAGCCGGCGGAACTCGAAGTCCTTCGACACGACTCCAGCAGCACAATGCTCGACGAGCGAAGGGCAATCACGGCGTCCCAAGGCGATCGACGTCGCCATCTTTTCTGAAACTTCCGTGTCGAGTCTTGCGTTGCGGGAGGTTCGAGGGATACGATCATGAGGAGTGCAGTGGAAGCGTTCGATATTCCCTGTGATGAGTCGCATCGGCATGCCGCACCTGGCGGTACTGTTCAAATGCTGGCTGCTGTTCCGAATCGTGGCCTGCCCGTGCTTGAGCGGGGAAAGCTTTCACGATTGGTCGTCGCTTGCCTTCTACCGATGGGCGGGAGCGGCCACGATCCCTTCGGATGATCTGTCCGATCCCTTCTCGGTTCCCGACCTTGGCCCTTGCATCTGCGACGGGGCCCCCACCTCGACTTGCTCCCCTTGCTTGGTCGACGATCGCTCCGGCGAACCTCTCGCCGAATGGGCGATCCCCTTGAAGCAATCGATCGCACTGCCGGACGCCGAATTCAGCGTGCGACGATTCAGGCCGCCGAGCCCGTTCCGTGCGCTCCCGGTGCGCGCGATGCTTCAGAACTTCCGCTGCTAGCGCAGCGTCTGCCCTTCCTCTCGCAAAGCCCGGCATCAGCCTCGATCCCGGAACCTTTGCACGCACGATTCGGGATCTCCCTCCCCCTTCCCGATTCCCGGAAACCGAACGTCACGCCGAGGGCCGATGACTCCAGGGACATTCCCCTGGTGATCGGCTGACGAAGCGCACACCCCGCCCGGGAACGTCTTTGACCCAATAAGGATCGTTCTTATGAGTCGTCTTCTCTCATGGGTCGGCAATCTGATTGCTTACGCCGTGATCGCCGTCATCTTGCTCGCGGTACTCCGGCCGGATCTGGTGGAGATCCCCAGCCTGTCGAGTTTTCTGGAAGAGCCTGAGACCAAGGCCGAGGACACAACCCCCCCCGTCGTCGTCGAGGACGAAGGGGATCAGGAGGCCTCCCCGGAGTCGGGCTCAACCGCCACGGGTGACTCCGCAGTGAGCCTCTCCGCCGTCCGACTTGCGACTCCGGACGTGGCGCAACGCATCGGACTGCAAACGGCCATCGCCGAACGCCGAATGATCGTCGAACGCGTTGAGGGGAACGCCGAGACCCAATACAACGGCCATCACTATGCCGAGATCGTTCCTCGGGTGGCCTGCGTGGTTCGGGAGGTGCTCGCGGATCACGGAACCCATTGTCAGCCCGGAGATCGGCTGGCCGTCGTGGATTCGGCCGAGGTCGGAACGGCGAAGGCCAATTACCTCTCCGCCCGGGCCATGGCCGAACTGGCCGAGGCGACGCTGGCGCGGACCATCACCCTCTCGGCCAGTGACGCCCTTCCCAAGGCCCGAGAGCTTGAAGCCCGAGCCACGTTGAATACCGCCCGAGCCGACCTGCTCGGGGCCTCGCAGCGGCTCCGCAATTTTGGGTTTACCGACGAGGATCTCGAACAGATCGCCGCCAAGAACGACACCTCGTCGTTGCTGGACGTTGTGGCGCCGATCGAGGGAACGGTCGTCGATCTTCATGCCGTGATCGGCGAAGCTCTGGAGCCGAGGACCGTGATGTTCCTGCTGACGGATCTCTCGTCCCTCTGGGTCTGGATCGACGTGCCGGAAGCCGAATTCAGCCGAGTCAGCCGTGGGCAATCGGTCACGTTTGACACGAAGTTGGGGACCGAGTCTCCCGCCAAGGGGACCGTTGAGTGGGTTGATTCCTCGGTCGATCCGGTCACGCGGACCGTCCGAGTCCTCGCCAAGCTGGAGAATTCCGAGGGAGGGCTGCGAGTCAATCAGTTTGGCTGGGGCTCGATCGCGGTCGCCGAACCCCGGGAATCGGTCGTGATTCCGCGACAGGCGGCGCAGGTAGTGACCCCCGGCAGAACGGTCGTCTTCGTCGAACAGGCGGACGGCAGCTTCCTTCCTCGTCACGTCGAGGTTCAAGAGATCCGGGAGCCGGGAATGGTTGAAATCGTGCAGGGCCTGGAACCGGGAGATCGGGTCGTCACCACGGGGGCCTTTTTCCTGATGTCGGAACTGCGCCAAGACGAACTGGCCGGCGACTAATCGGTTTTCCCTTTCGAATCGGCCTCCTGTCGGGAACCTACCGCATGCTCAACGCGCTGATCAATGCGAGTTTGAACAACCGCTTTCTCATTCTGATGTTAACCCTGATTCTCGTGCTCGTGGGAGTGAACGCGGCGTTGAAGTTGCCGCTCGACGCGTTCCCCGACACGACGCCGCATCAGGTGCAGATCAACACCGTGGCCCCTGCCCTGTCGCCCGAGCAAATGGAATTGCTGGTGACCTACCCGGTCGAACTCTCGCTCGGGGGCCTCAAGGGGCTGCAAGAGGTCCGTTCGGTCTCGAAGTTCGGGCTTTCGCAGGTGGTGGCGATCTTCGACGACTCGACGGAGATCTACTTCGCCCGCCAGCAAATTTCCGAACGCTTGGCCGGCTTGCGATTGCCCGAGGGGATCGACCCACCCGAAATGGGGCCCGTGGCCACGGGCCTGGGAGAGATTTACCACTATTATCTCAAAAGCAATGTTTATGATTTGACAGAATTGCGGACGCTGCACGACTGGGTTGTCCGCCCGCGATTAATGCGGGTTGATGGAATCGCCGAGATCAACACGCTGGGCGGTCTGGCCAAGCAATATGAGGTTCAGCTCGATCCCTCGTTACTGGCCAAATACAACCTGACCTTCGACGACATCTCGCAAACGCTTCGTGAAAACAACCAGAATGTCGGCGGCGGCCCGGTGGACCAGGGAGGACAGCTTGCCCTGATCCAGGGGGTTGGCCTGGTGCAATCGACCGAGGATATTGCCGACCTGGTCATTACCTCGGTCGGTGGTGTGCCGATTCGGATTCGAGACGTGGCCGACGTGGCCATCGGCCATGCCATTCGCCGGGGAGGCACCACGGCCGAGGGTCAGGGGGAGGTCGTGCTCGGGCTCGCCTTTATGCGGATGGGCGAAAATTCGAGAAACGTCACCCTGGCGATCGAATCCGCGATGGAGGAGGTCCGCAAACTCCTTCCCGAAGGGGTTGAGGTCGTCGTCGTTTACCGACGGACCGAGCTGATCGACCGGGTCTTGCACACGGTCGAGGCGAATCTCTTCGAAGGGGCGATTCTCGTCATCGCCGTGTTGTTCGCCTTCCTCGGAAACCTGAGAGCCGGTCTGATCGTGGCCTCGGCGATCCCACTCTCCATGATCTTCGCCCTCTCGATGATGCAGCGCGTGGGAATCGCCGGGAGCCTGATGAGCCTCGGAGCGATCGACTTTGGCCTGGTGGTGGACAGCTCGGTGGTGATGGTGGAGAACTGCGTCCGCCGGCTCTCGGAAGATCGCTCAACCCGCTCGAAAAAAGAGATCGTGCGGGAAGCGGCCATCGAAGTTCGCAAACCGACCATGTTTGGCGAACTTATCATCATCATTGTCTATCTGCCGATCTTGACCCTTGAAGGGGTCGAGGGAAAGCTGTTCCGGCCGATGGCCCTGACGGTCGTCTTCGCGCTGGTCGGCTCGATGATCCTCTCACTCACGTTGATGCCAGTCCTTGCCTCGCTCGGTCTCTCGAAGGGCAAGGAGGAAAAGGAAACGATTCTCGACCGGATCGCCCTCTGGGTGTACCGGCCGATCCTTCGTCTGTCGATGAAAAACCCGCTGAAGACCTTGTTGCTCGCGGTGACGATGACGGCCGTGATGGTTCGGTTGGCGATGGGGCTTGGATCGGAGTTCATCCCTCGCCTCGGAGAGGGGGCGATCGTCTTCAATACCGTTCGGCTGGCGAGTGTCAGCTACGACGAATCGCAACGCTACGGCAGCGAACTGGAGCGGATCCTCCTGGAAGAGTTCCCCGATGAAATCGATCACCTCTGGACCCGGATCGGAACCGCCGAGGTCGCCACCGATCCGATGGGCCTGGAACTCAGTGACGTCTTCGTAACGCTTCGGCCGAGAGACCTCTGGACCCGAGCCACCAACCAGGAGGAACTCGTCAATCAGATGGCCGAAATCGTCGAGCAGTTGCCCGGCACCGAAGCGGTGTTCAGCCAGCCGATCGAGCAGCGGATCAACGAGATGATCGCGGGGATTCGCGCGGACCTGGGTGTCAAACTGTTCGGCGATGATCTGGACGTGCTGCAAGCAAAGGCCACCGAGATTGCCAAAATCCTCGAAGAGATTCCGGGGGCGGCCGATGTCAGCGTCGAGCAGGTGACCGGCTTGCCGGTGCTCCGCGTCGTCGTCGATCGTCCGGCCCTGGCTCGTCATGGCGTTCCGGCGCGGGTCGTCCTCGATGCGGTTCGGGCCGCCGGCGGGATTCCCGTGGGTGAGATTTTTGCCGAGGAGGGAGGCCGCCGGTTCCCTCTGGTCATCCGATTGCCCGAGCGGTACCGCGATCACCCCGAAGCCCTGCAGGAAATTGTCATTCCGACCGCCTCGGGGGCTCGCATCCCGCTGTCCCGGCTCGTGCGGTTTGAGGAGACGGTGGGTCCATCGACCATTCAGCGCGACTGGGGTCAGCGTCGGATCGTCGTTCAATCAAACGTTCGCGGGCGCGATCTCGGCTCCTTCGTCGAGGAGGCCCAGCGCCAAATCGAGGACCAACTGACCTTGCCGACCGGCTACTCGATCGACTGGGGAGGCCAGTTTGAGAACCTGATCCGAGCCCGAAACCGGCTGTATCTGGTCGTTCCCGTGGCCCTCGGACTGACGCTTAGCCTGCTGTATCTGACCTTCGGCTCGGCCCTCGACGCGGCCTTGATTTTCACCGGCGTCCTGTTCGCCTCCAGCGGCGGAGTCTTCGGCCTCTGGTCGCGTGGCATGCCCTTTACCATCTCGGCGGGAGTGGGGTTCATTGCCCTCTCCGGCGCGTCGATGCTGATGGGCCTGGTGCTCGTCAACGCCATTCGCAATCGCATTGAATCGGGAATCCCCAAGGATCGGGCGATCCGAGAGGCCGCGCTCGAACGTTTACGACCGGTCCTGATGACCGGGACGGTGGCGGCCCTGGGGTTCTTGCCAATGGCGACCTCCGAGCGGTTCGGCGCCGAGGTGCAGCGCCCCCTGGCCACGGTGGTCGTGGCGGGAATGGGATTCAGCACCCTGACCACCATGATCGTGCTCCCGGTCCTTTACTCCCTCTTTGGGCAGGGGCCCCGCCATCGTGATCGTGACGAACTCGAACCGGAACCCGAGACGAACGGAGAACCCCCTGCCAACCCCTGAGAAGGGTCACGATCCTCACGGCAAGACCCGTTGGCCGACCGCCGTATTCAGGGCGAGCATGCTCCGACGGTGACGGACCAGCAGGTCTCGCCAGCGACGGATCACATCGTTGTACTCGCGTCGAACGTTGAGGTAGGCCACCGCGTCGATCTCACCGCTGGAAAAGAGGCGGTCGGTCGATTCCAGAATTTGCTCGGCGGCCGGAAGCTGGTCTGCCTCGACGCGACGCAAGGCGGTCCGAGAGCTATGAAACTCCTGTTCGGCCTGACGCACCTCCACAATCACCTGCTGAGCGATGACTTCGTACTCGACCCGACTCTGCGAAACGTTGAACCGCGCCCGCTGAATATTCCCCTGGTTGCGGTTGAAGACCGGCAAGGGGATCGTGAGTCCCAGGGCCCACGAGGTCGCTCCCGGGAGGTCAAAAGGAGAGTTGTCCTGATACGTGAACGGCTGATAAAGCAAGAAGACGTCGGATAACCGATTGGCCACTTCCAGATCAACCTGAGCCCTGGCCCGATCAATCCCAAGACGGTAGGCCTGCAAATCGGGTCGCGCGGCCAGGGCTAGTTCGGTCAGTTCCTCGATGGTCGGGGGCGCGGCGATCGGATCCACGAGTTGCCCCTCGACCGCCATGACTTCGGCCTCGGCCGGATGAATCGCCAGCAGCGAGCCGAGCGCTCGCTTGGTCCGTCGGAGTGCTTCCTCGCTATCGGCAAGGGCGATCTCAGCATCGGTTTGCTGAATCCGAACGCGGTTGACATCGGCCTCGGTCTGAAGCCCCTGCTCGCGCAGTGTTTCGGTCAGTTCGAGCACCCGCTCCAATCCCCGAGCGCCGGCCTCGGCCAGCCGGACGGTTTCTCTGGCGGCGAGCACATCAACGAAGGCAATCGCAAGATTGTCGATCTCTCGACGAACCGCGTCTTGATACTGGGCTTCAATCACGCTGAGGCTCTGACTCGCGAATCGAATGCGCGCCCGGCGTTTTCCCGTCAGGTCGAGGGGATACGAGATGTTCAGGTCATATTGCGTCTGCCCCCCGGGCCGCGCGTCGGTGTAGGGCTGATAGGGGATCATTTGAGCATCGGTAAAGAGGATGGGATTGGCTCGCAACCCTGCCGTGAGCACGTCGGCCTCGGCCTGCGGCAGCTCGAACGAGAGGGCTTTCAGGGTCGGGTTCACGTCGAGTAATCGCTGGATGGCTTCGTCGAGCGTCAAGGCGTTCGGATCGAAGGGGGCATCAGGATCGGTCGGAAGCTCCAGCGTGCCATAGAGCGGCATTGCGGTGATCGGCAACTCGGGAAGCGGGAGCACCCGCTCCAGCCCCGGAGGCGCAAGGCTCGTTTCCGGCGTGGTGATCGAGAACGGCACGCGAGGCGTGCCGGGACCTGGTCGGTTTCCGATCGTCCCCTGCATGTCCGGCCGATCGGACGGCATCTGCGTCGTCATCGAGCCGGGCGATCGTCCCAGGGCCGACTCTAGCAATCCCTGGCCGAAACTTGACGGAGGAGCGGTCGCCTGCTGCGCCAGCACTCCGTGCTTCGCCGGCAGCAGGGCCAGGACCAGCAGACTGCTCAGGACGATAGATCGGTTGATCATGAGTGATTCGATGGCGAGGGCCACCCTCGGATCGGGACACGAGACGCGAGATCGACCGCAGAGAGCAAACGGATCAGAGCGCTTGAGGTCGAGACGACCTCCGCGACTCCGACCGGGTCTCACGGGAAAGCACGCTCACCAGGACCGGGTACGTTCCCGAACGACATACTGATGTTGTCGGCAGAATCGTCCCGATTCCTGCATTCCTCGCGTCACACTTCCGGCACTTCAGTCCAACCCGTATTGGTGACGACGCAGACGGGGACCAACCGGATTGTGATCCCCATCCCACAAATCGCGTTCTTGCAGCGAGACGTCCTGATCACCAGGACACGCGAACGCCTCGATTTCAGAGCGTTTCCGCCCTCATGCCGGATCGTGCGAACCGGCCAGGGTTTTCTCGATCGAGATGAGTGCCGGCGGTGGGAGTCGAACCCACACGGAGGTTTCCCTCCGGAGGATTTTAAGTCCTCTGCGTCTGCCATTCCGCCACGCCGGCAATGGGTGCAAGAGCGGGGATTAATCGAAGTATTCGTCGTCGGGGTGCCAGGCAGGAATGCCGAGGACCAGGGTTCGAACACCGTCTTCGCTGCGAAGGCGATGGCGGGTGTACGGCTCAATGAGGATGAGCATCCCCGGTTCCACGGCGACGCGATCGTTGTTCAGCTCCAGTTCTCCAGTCCCTTCAAGGATGTAATACAGTTCGGTGCAGCGGGCGTGATAGTGCTTGACCGAATCGGTGATGAAGGTGACGTGGAAGTTGGCGGGCGAGGCGTCCTCGAAGGTCAAGAGGCGGGTGCTCTGACCGCATGGGCAAGGAACCGTGGGCGCCTCGTCAAGGCGTCGGATGAGATACCCGGGGCCGGTTCGAGGCGGAGAGGAGGTGTCCATCGAGGAAGTCCGTCGGTCGCAATGAGGTCGGGGCGATCGCAAAGACGGCAACGACTCACCGACTGGGAGGAGGAGGGCCAGGCACGGCTCGACCTCCTCCTCGGTGATCCCGGATTACTTGCCGGTCAGGACGGCATCCTTGAGGGCCTTCAGCGGGGTGACCTTGACGGTGTTCCGCTTGGGCTTGGCGGGGATGTCGATGATCTCGCCGGTCTGGGGGTTGCGACCCTTCTTGGCGGGCGTGGCCTTCTTCTCGGCCAGGCGGATCTTGAGCATGCCGGGCAGGACGAACTGCTTCGGCCCGCCTCGCTTGGTCAGCGAGACGCGGACCAGCTCGTCGAGCTGCTCGAAGAGATTGGCCACGTCCTTCTTGGCCAGGCCGGTCTTCTCGGACAGGGCCGTGTAGAGTTCGTTCTTGGTCATCGGCCGGGCCTTGGGCTTGGCCGAAGCGGCTTCGGCCTTTGCAGGCGCGGCCTTGGGGGCAGCTTTCTTCGCGGCCATGGGTCGCATCCCCTCCTGATCGATGTGCGAATACCGTGTGGGAGCGCTCCTGGTGGCCCCGACCCGCATTGGGGAGGCTCAAACGACGCTCCTGCCGAACCAGATCGACGCTCTGGCCCGAAATATACAGGAAAAATTGCAATCTGGCTGCGCCCCGGCAGTCTTTTTCGCGGGATTGCCGTCTTCGGCAGACTCCGAAGGGGCTAGGACTCAGTCGCCCGAGGCCTTCGAGGTCTGTCGTCTGCGGTCGTTGGCCCCGTGCAAGAGCCCGGTTTCGGGGTCGATGACGATCGAGTGCGCATCCCCCTGCAAGGTCGTCGATCGCACGCGGTGGCCGCGGCGGCGGAGCTCGTCAAGCGTTTCCGCAGGCCACGAGCGACCTTCCAGGGTGATCACGTCAGGGAACCAGGCGTGGTGCGTTCGAGGGGCGTCAATCGCCTCTCGTGGCGATCGGCCGAACTCCAGAACGTTCAGGACGACCCAGAGCACCGTGTTCGGAATCGTCCGACCGCCCGGCGATCCCGTGACAAGCCGGGGCTTGCCGTCCTTCAAGACGAGCGTCGGCGACATGGAACTGAGCATCCGTTTGCCCGGCGCGATCCGGTTCGCCGGCGTCCCGATCAGGCCCGAGGTTGAGGTGACACCTGGGACGAGGTTGAAGTCTCCCATCTCATTGTTGAGCAAGAACCCCGCGCCCGGGACCACGGCCTTCGAGCCGTAGCCGAGTTCCAGGGTGTAGGTCAGGGCCACGGCGTTCCCCTGGCGATCGACGACCGAGAGGTGCGTCGTGTTCGAGCCTTCGGCCAGGCCGGCGATCGGGAAGTCGGCCAGGTCCTGGCTCGGGGTGGCCTCGGGGCCGATCGACTCGGCCAGTTCGTCGGCGAAGGCTCGGGAGGTCAGCTCCTCGACCGGGACCTCGACGAAGTCGGGATCGGCAATCCGGGTCGCCCGCACGAAGAAGGCACGCCGCATGGCTTCGGTAATCCGGTGGAGTGTCTCGGGAGCATCCGGACCATCGGCGGCGAGATCAAACCGTTCGAGAATCTGGAGCATCAAGACCACCACAATCCCGCCCGACGACGGCGGCCCCATGCCGTATACCTCGAACCCCCGAAACCGACCCCGAACCGGGGGACGCACAACGGCTCGATACGATTCGAGATCCTCTCGGGTCATCACGCCCCCGCCCTCCTGCATGGCGGCGACGATCAGGTCGGCGGTCTTGCCGCCGTAGAATTCGTCGGGGCCTTGCTCGGCGATCCGAGACAGCGTGGCGGCCAGGTCGGGTTGTCGAAGAAGGTCCCCTTCCTGCCAGGGGGTGCCGTCGGCCTTGCGGAAGGCCGCGACTGAGGCTGAAAAATCGGCCAGGCGATCGACTCGGCCACTGCCGTCGAGCAAGTCGGCCGCGCCGTCATCGACGAACAACTGGGCGTTGAGCGAACGGGCAAGGGTCTCCGTCACAGGGAACCCCTCCTCCGCCAAAGCCACCGCCGGGCGAACCAGCTCGGCCCAGGGCCGGGAGCCGAATCGTTCGTGAGCCAGGGCCAGCCCCCGAACCGTCCCCGGCACTCCGGCGGCCTTCGGACCGGCGCGGTAGCCGCGGACGGGACGGTCCCTGTCATCCAGATACATGCGCTCGGTTGACGCGAACGGGGCGCGCTCCCGGAAGTCGACGGTGACCACCTCATCCCGTTCGGCGAGGTAGGCGACGATGAAGCCGCCACCGCCGATATTCCCCGCCGCCGGATGCGTGACCGCCAGGGCGAAGGCGGTGGCGATCGCCGCGTCGATCGCATTGCCTCCGTTGCGAAGCACGTCTCGGCCCACGTCCGAGGCGTTCGCCTCTTGCGAGACGACCACATGCGACCGGAATTCCTCGGCCTTCAGCGGCGACGAGGCGACCAGCGTCGTCAGCACGAGCCCGAGGCTCACGATCAACCCTCGCCGAGAGGACGCGGCCCGCAACACCCGAGGGTCGGATCGAGCCGTGCAATCTCCTGCTCCTGGATCGAAGCGGAAGACCCGGAGGACGAGGGCAAATCGCTGAGGCATTATCATGGTGACGATTCTCCGAAAGCAATGAATCGAGATCGGTCGAGGAACACGGCTCGCGTCAAAAAATTTGCGGGTTGTGCGTCGGATTGCCTGGAATCGACGTTGACCGCAGGGGGATGGAGGCTATCGTAACGCCCGGAACGTGCCGGATCGCGGTCGAGGTTCCCCGGCGCGAGCAGTTCAAGGAGGGACGACATGGGTGATCGGATCCGAGGAGGGCGGCTCGTTGCGCTGGCCGCTCTGATTCAAGTGGGTTTCGGACTTGGCACCGCCGCCGAGGCCCAGCAAGCAACCAATGCCCCGGAGACCAGGGCGGGCCAGCCCCAGAACCAGCCGACGCTGGTTCCCCGAGCCGTGCCGGCGAACCCGAATGACCCGATCGCCGTGGTCAACGGGGAGATTATCTCTCGCCAGCGACTGGCCGACGAGTGTGTCTCGCGCCACGGGCTCGAAGTTCTTGATACCCTGATCATGCGGAGCCTGCTCGACCAGGCGATCAAGAACCGGCAACTGACGGTCACCGCCGCCGAGATCGATGCCGAGATCGATCGAGACGCCGCCCGAGCCGGCATCAACCGGGAAAACTTCCTCCGGGCCCTGGCTCGCGAGCGGAATGTCAGCCCCCGGCAATACGCCGAGTATATCGCCTTCCCCGGCGTCGCGCTCCGCAAGCTGGCCGAACCTCGGGTTCAGGTCACGGATGAGGACATCGAGAAGGCCTTCGAGGCCTTTTACGGCGAGAAGCTCGTCGTTCGGATGATCCTCGTCGACACCCTGGCCAAGGCCAAGGACGTCTGGAACCGGGTTCGAGAAAATCCGGGCGGCTTCGCCAAGCTTGCCCAGGAACTCTCGATGGACCAGGACTCTCGCGTGCTCGGCGGCTTGCTCGCCCAGCCGATCGCCCGGTTCGCCGACCCCTTGCACGTCTCTGAGGCCGCCTTCGCTCAGCTCGTCGATGGCGACCCGGAAGACAAGGACCCGACCCACAAGCCCAAGGACGGTGACTTCACCGGCCCGATCCAGGTGAACGAAACCGCCTGGGTCATCTTCCAGCGCGAACGGGTGGAAGAAGGTCAGGAGTACAACACCGACGATGAAAACCTCGTCGCTCAGGTGAAGACCTCGATCTTCGAGGCCAAGCTCCAGGCCGAGATGAAGACCGTCATGGAAGAACTGTTCGTCCAGGCGGCCGTCGAAAACCACCTGACCGGCCAGGTCAAGCACTCCGGCGTTCAGGAAGCTGAGGTTGTGGTCAAGGACGAGGAGGTGAGGCGGGCCCGCATGTCCAAGCCAGACGTGGACCTGCCCCCATCGGGGGCCGAGGAAAAACTTCGAGCGTTGCAGCAGTCGCCCGTCGATGCCGAAGGGAACGTCGAACGCCCGGTCGGTGCCCCCGACGCCCCCGCACTGCCGAACCCGGCTGTCAACCCAACCGAGCCAAAGTGATCGGATTGACTCCGCGTTGACACAGTCCGTCGGCAATCAACGCCTCTGCAAAGTATTCCGGGCGGCCGGGCTCGATCCCTTTCGATCGAGCCCGGCCGCCTGTTTGTGTATCTGAGCAAGACTGCGCACGCTCAAGCCGCTGGGTTGATCAGCTCGGAAATCGGCGTACGATCAATGACCCGCCCGGTGGGCTCCATGTCCCTGCCCCGACGCCACCCCTTCCATCCGTCCGAAGATCATGCGGCCGGCACTGGTTTGCAACACGCTGGTCACGGTGATCCGAACCATCTCACCCAGATGTCCCATCCCTTGCTCGGCCACGACCATCGTGCCGTCATCGAGATAGCCAACCCCCTGGCCTGGTTCCTCACCGCGCTTGATCAACTTCACGGTCAGGGATTCGCCAGGCAAGACAACCGGCTTCAAGGCATTGGCCAGGTCGTTCAGGTTGATGACTTCGACCCCCTGAAGTCGGGCAATCTTGTTCAGGTTGTAGTCGTTCGTGACCACCTTGCCGTCGAGATGTTTGGCCAGAACGACCAACCGCTGATCCACTTCGCGGATGCCGGCCAGCTCGGGCAGCTCGGTGTCGAAGATCCGGATCTCCACCTCGGGCGATTTCTGAAGCCGGTTGAGGATGTCCAGCCCTCGACGCCCTCGGTTGCGCCGGAGCTTGTCCGAGCTATCGGCAATTCCCTGCAATTCTTGAAGCACGAACTGAGGGACGACCAGCGGTTGATCCAGGACCCTCGCCTCGGCCACGTCGGCAATCCGGCCGTCGATGATGACCGAGGTATCGAGTACCAGCGGGCAGGCCCCCTTGACCTCCTTCGAAAACTCCATATAAGGAATCACGAAACGGAAGTCGTCTTTCGTCTGAAGTAAGGTGCTGACGCAGATATAACAGATGGCCACGGTTCCCAGCGCGAAGACTGCCTGAACCATCTCGATGGCCAGCCCTCCCCCAAACATGTCGATCGTCGGTTGTAGGGCGAGTTGCAAGAAATAACTGAGAATCAGGCCGACAATCAAACCGAAGTAAACGGCCGAGATGGTCTGAATCCGCTTGCGAGGGGTGAGAACATCGATCACGACCACAATCGCCGCGGCGCCCATGACAATGGGAAAGAGAACCGCAGGGGCCCAGGGAGGACCTCCCGCAAGCGTGGCCAGGCGCGCCGCCAGTCCGCCGGCCACCAGAATGAAGACTGCTCGAATCGCCACCAACATCATGATCCGATTTCTCCGAGGCAATCAGTTGCCCGACGCCCGTGGGTTACGTCTCGCGTCTCGCGTCATCATCCGGAGTCGTCAGAAGACCGTCGGGCCGATCCGGCGGTTTCGTCAAGCATTCCCTCTCGGACCAACTCCACAACCAGACGATCATACAGTTCCACGAGCCCCTGAATAATCACCTTGGTCTGCCCGAGGACAGGCATGAAGTTCGTGTCACCATCCCACCGAGGAACGATGTGCCAGTGAAGATGACCGGGCAAACCCGCCCCGGCCGATCGTCCCTGATTCAACCCAACATTGTACCCATCCGGTCGGAACATGCGGTCGAGGACCCCGGTCAACAGTCGAATCGTCTCGACGGGTTCGTACAACTCCGCGCCTTGAAGGTCTTCTAGCTGCCCTCGATGCGAACGGGGAGCAACCAGGAGGTGCCCATTGTTATACGGGTAACGGTTCAAGTAAACCGCCGAGTGCGGTCGTCGCCAGACGAGCAGATTGGCTCGATCGTCCTGCTCCGCCAGCCCTCGGCAAAGGAAACAGGCGGTCGCCTGCCCCTCCGGAGTCTGGCCCTGCTCAATATACTGTGCCCGCCAGGGGGCCCAGATCTGCTGCATTGGGAATGGATCCGCCCCTTGCCTCAGCTCGAACCCTCCAGACCGACACTGGCCGGGATCGGGCAATTCACAACTATACCAACACGCCAGCCCTCTCGGTCGGGGGTAGTTGTCTTTTTTTTTGAAGCGTGTCGGCCACGTTCCCGAGCGAATCGACCACCACTTCGCGCCGATGGCGTCGTGAGGCTCACGATCCCTTCTCTCGACCGCTCCGAAGTGTTTTGCCCCTTCTGGGTGCGGGGCAAGGCGGACTGAACCTGTTCCCTCCGACCAGCCGCCACCCTTAACCAAGCATCCGACGTTGCCAGATCGGATACGATCGGGCCCAGGGCCGTCCAACCACCCAATCCTCCGGAATCAGTTCCAGGCCCATCGACGAGAGCTCATCCTTCCGCCAGGAATGCGTTGAGAGCCGAGGCCCTTCGCAGACAACCAGAAACGCTCGCTCTGGAATCTCAAAGCGCCCCTGGGTTCCGGACTTCAGTCTCCATTGGGTCGGATCAACCGCCAGCCGCCGGCCATCCACCAGAATGCCACCACTCGACCAGGAAACGACCTGGCCCGCCACGGCCACAACCCTTGCCATCCCCCCCGGTCGCTCCGACGACGGTCGGTCGAGCCAGATCCATTGGCCAGGGCTCGGCTCCTGCTGCTCGTAGGCCCGACGATTGACCAGATAGCCCCCGTCGTCTGTCCAGGCCGGATACGCCAGCTCCAGGGCAACGACCAGGGCCGGCACATAGCCAATGGCCCCCAGCCCCACCGCCGCCGAGTACCAGGGAGCCCAGGACCCAAACCCCGGAAAGGCCGACTGCCTGACCCCATCGGCCACCGAGGCACAATGCACCAGAAACGCCACTCCCAGCAACATCGCGCCCACGGCCGATCCCCAGCCGAACCCCGCCACCAGTACCGCCGAACCATACCAGCCGAGCAAGACCAAGCCCCTCGACCGCTCTCCTCTCCACCACTGAGGAAGCCCCGGCACGAGAAGCAAGCACCCCTGACTCCCCCCATCGGCGAATATTTGGTGTGGAGCCGTGGCAGGCCCGGTCTGACTCCGTGTCATCGGATCGTCCCTCTCGGTCAGCACCACATCCTCCCCACTTTCCACGAGTCGGACAACTGTCGGGGAAGGTAACGGGAGGTCATCTCCGTGTCAAAACGATTCCCGAGATCAACGGAGTCATCCGTCTCCGATCACCCGTCGATTGGCAAACCGTTGCACAAGCGATTCGGTCGCGCGCCGGAAACATTTTCAAGCGATGGGCAGGATTTTTTCGAGTCCCCTCCGAGCGATTTGCCGAGACTTCCGTTGGAAAATTCGCATCACCCAATCGACAGATCGGCCCCTGCCGCTACACCCCTCGGCGCCCCGAGTCCCGACAGGGTTTTGGGGAACCTCATTTGAACTGCTTGACCGAAATGCTACGATCGCTAGAATAGGTGCTCTGTACGCTCACCAAGACCTGCACGCCCCATTCACACGCCCGACTGTGCGATCGTCTGAGAATGGATTGGTCGCTTATTCGGTCATTGCGTCGTGGTTCAACCACCCGCGCTCGCAACCTGCAACGAGGTGCTGCGGGGTGGCGGTCTTCCCCGTCGATCCGGCTGATCTTTCCCTCTCTTTTTTTCCTCCTTGTTCTGTTGAGGGGCTTGCTTCCCCTCGATGCAGAGGCGTCACCGGCCCATGGATAATCTCCGCGACCTGCGCAATATCGGCATCTCGGCCCACATCGACTCCGGCAAGACGACCTTGACCGAGCGGGTCCTGTTCTACGCCGGCAAGATCCACAAGATCGAGGACGTCCGTGGCGGCGGCGACGGCGCCAAGATGGACCACATGGAGCTGGAAAAGGAGCGGGGCATCACGATCACCTCGGCCGCCACCACGGTGGCCTGGAAGGATCACAAGATCAACATCATCGACACCCCCGGCCACGTCGACTTCACCGTCGAGGTCGAGCGGTCGCTCCGCGTGCTCGACGGCGCCATCCTCGTCGTCACCGCGGTCGAAGGGGTTCAGTCCCAGACCTTGACCGTCGACCGCCAGATGAAGCGGTACGGCGTCCCCCGCCTCGTCTTCATCAACAAGATCGACCGCACCGGCGCCAATCCCCAGAAGGTCATCGAGACTGTCGAGCAGAAGCTCGGCCTGACCGCCGTGCCGCTGCAGATTCCGATCGGCCTGGAAATGAACTTCGAGGGGGTCGTCGACCTGCTCTCGATGGAGGCCGTCTACTTCGACGGCGAGAAGGGAGAGACCGTCCGCCGAGAGTCGATCCCCGACGGCCTGATGGAAGTGGCCAAGCAGCGCCGCCAGGGCATGCTTGAAGCCCTCTCCCTCTACTCCGACGAACTGATGACCATCCTCCTTGAGGAGGAGGAACCGCCCCTGGAGCTGGTCCTGAAGATCATCCGGGAGGCGACGATTGCCCAGCAAATTGCCCCGGTTCTGATGGGAACCGCCTACAAGAACAAGGGCATTCAGCCGCTGCTCGACGCCATCACGAACTTCCTGCCCAGCCCGCTCGACCGCGACGTGAAGGCCCGGGACAACCTCAACGAGCAGGCCGAGGTCGTCCTGAAGCCCGACGACAACGAGCCGCTGGTCGCCATGGCCTTCAAGCTCGTTGAAGAGCCGTTCGGCCAGGTCACCTACATGCGGATTTACCAGGGTACCCTCAAGAAGGGGGAGTTCTATTACAACACCCGGTCCAGCAAGCGGGCGAGGGTCAGCCGCATTCTCCGGGTCCACTCCGACGAGCGTGAGGACATCGAGGCCGCCGGCGCCGGCGACATCGTCGCCGTCATGGGGATCGACTGCGCCACCGGCGACACGTTCTGCTCCGAGGGAATCAACTACTCGCTCGAGAGTATCTACGCCGCCGAGCCGGTGATCGATCTGTCGATCACCCCCAACAAGCGGGCCGACTACGACAAGCTCTCCAAGGCCCTGAACCGGTTCATGCGAGAGGATCCCACCTTCCGCGTGCACGTCGACCACGAGACCGGTGAAACGATCATCTCCGGCATGGGCGAGCTGCACCTGGAGATTTACGTCGAGCGGATCCGCCGCGAGTACAAGGTCGATTGCACCATCGGTCAGCCGAAGGTCAGCTACCGGGAGGCCCCCACCAGGGAGACCCCGTACAGCTACGTCCACAAGAAGCAGACCGGCGGCTCGGGCCAGTACGGCAAGGTCGTCGGCAAGCTGATCCCCCTGGAGGAGCCCTTCGAGGAGCCCTTCGAATTCGAGAACAACGTGACCGGTGGCCGCATCCCCGGCGAGTACATCCCGGCCATCGAGAAGGGCTTCCGCCGCGGCCTGGTCAAGGGCCCGCTGGCCGGCTACGAGGTCATCGGCGTGAAGATGGCCCTGGACGACGGCGCCTACCACGACGTCGACTCCTCGGCCATGGCCTTCGAAATCTGCGCCTTCGACGCCTTCCGAGAGACCTTCCGCAAGGCCGACCCCGTCTTGCTTGAGCCGATCATGAAGGTCGAGGTCGAGTGCCCGATCGAGTTCCAGGGCCCCGTCTCCGGCCAGGTCTCCTCGAAGCGAGGGATCATCACCAACACCGAGGCTCGCGAGGGCTTCGTGGTGATCTACGCCGAGGTTCCCCTCTCGGCCATGTTCGGCTACTCCAACGACCTTCGCTCCTTGACGCAGGGCAAGGGCACCTTCAGCATGGAGTTCTACAAGTACCAGCGGGTGCCGGCCAGCCTTCAGGACGAGATCATCAAGAAGGCCCAGGAAGACGCCAAGAGCATGGCCAAGGCCTGATCGCCCATCCGGCCTTGATTGGCCGGGGCCCCTCCTCTTTGTCGCAATGTTCATCACGCCGGGTCTGGCTCTCTCCGTTGAGCCGGACCCGGCGTTCGTTGTTTCCCCCTCCCTCCGGCTCCGCGCCGTCAATTCTGCGCGCGAAGGCTGGCAATCACATGCGTGAGTGGCAGACGGCGTTTGCATCGGCGTGCAAGCGTGTTTGCGGATTCGTGCGCGCCGCGCCTTGTGGCGTCTTGACAGACGACGGCCCTGCCTTGCATAACCAAGACGCTCGTCTTGAGTCAGCCGACCGACTGACTCTCACTCGGTCCCGGGTCTGTTGTTCGTCTTCCCGGACGTTCTCCAGGCATTTCAGCCTCTCTCGCCCGCGGAGCCGTAAGATGTCGACCCCGTCACACCAGCCGATCGACCCGTCTCCCTCGAACCTCTCCCCCAACACGGCCCCTCGCGGAGTTCTCCTCTGCGGGATCGTGGCCGTCTTTGGGTTCATTGCGTACCAGGGACCTTCGCTCTGGGATGAAATCAACGCCTTGCTTCGAGAGCGTTCCGCCGCCCGACAGAGTGCCGTGGTGGGCTATGTCGGAATCAGCCCCAACCCCTCCGCCGCGCTGCCCCCCGGAAATTGGTTCCGCATCGAGGGACCACACGTGCGGCTCTGGGCGGGCTGGCATGCCGAGCAGGGGCACCGTTGGTTCACTATCGAGCCCGACGATCTCGACCGCAACCTGTTAAGCGAGTCCGTGGGGCGCGATCTGTTCCAGGGGATCAATCAACCGTTGGCCGAGGTCGGTGGCGGTCCCATCTCGGCCCGGATCCCCGGTCACCATGAGGTCGAGGCCATGCGGATCGACGGCCGGCACTGCGCCTACCCGGTGATCGTGCTCGACAAGGTTCTGGTCATCAACGACGAGGTCGACGGGAAGCCGCTGCTAATCCTCCATACGAAACCGCCGGCGACGGGGTCCTCGGTCTTCGAAACGGTTCTGGATGGCCAGCGGTTGCAGATGGGGTTCGCCGGCTACTTTTACAACGATGAACCCTTGCTCTACGATCGCTCGTCCGAGGGCCTCTGGGTGGAACAGGAGGAAGGGCTCGTCTCCCTCTCCGGTCCGAACCGGGGACGGATCCTCAAGCGCCTGGGGCGGATGCAACGGTTCCGCTGGGACGACTGGAGCCAGCAGCACACCGACGGACGGGTCGTCGTCGGATCCGATCGCCCCCTCCTCTCCGCGGCGCTCTGAGGCCACGCGCCGAACGACTTGACGAGCCGGAATCGGCACGATAAGCTATGCCCTTTCATGGACTTACGCTTGAATCGCGCCGAGTCCGGCGTCGCGGTCCTCGCGTGAGGGCCAGCACCCCGGGCGCCGGCGATCCAGGGCGAACCGGGAGTCATCGCATCCGATGTCCGATCCCCAGAAATACGTTTATTCCTTCGGCGCGGGTCAGGCCGAGGGCACGGCCAAGATGAAGGAACTGCTCGGCGGCAAGGGAGCCAACCTCGCCGAGATGAGTTCCATTGGAATTCCCGTGCCTCCGGGCTTCACCATCACCACAGAAGTTTGCGACCTCTACTACAAGAACGGGCAAACCTTCCCCGACGGCCTCGAATCCCAGGTCTCGGCCGCCCTGGCCAAGATGGAAGAGGCTTACGGATCGAAACTTGGCGACCCGAGCAATCCCTTGCTCGTGAGTGTCCGATCCGGCGCCGCTCTGTCGATGCCGGGCATGATGAACACGATTTTAAACCTCGGTCTCTCCGATGCCTCGACCGAGGGCCTTGCTCAGAAAACCGGCAATCCGCGCTTCGCTTACGACGGTTACCGCCGACTAATCGACATGTTCGGCTCCGTCGTCATGAATGTCGATCACGAGCACTTCGAGCACGAGCTGCAATCGCTCAAGGATGAGAAAGGGGTCAAGCTCGACACCGACCTGTCGGCCGACGACCTCAAGGAACTGGTCCGCCGCTACAAGGCCGTCTACGAAAAGAATGTCGGCACCGGCTTCCCCCAGGATCCGATGGAACAGCTCTGGAAGGCCGTCCAGGCCGTCTTCCGCAGCTGGATGGGCAAGAAGGCCATCGAGTACCGCCGGATCGAGAAGATCACCGGCTTGAAGGGGACCGCCGTCAACGTGCAGGCGATGGTCTTCGGCAACACCGGCAACACCTCCGGCACCGGCGTCGCCTTCACCCGCGACCCGAACACCGGCGAGAACGTCTTCTACGGCGACTTCCTCATCAACGCCCAGGGCGAAGACGTCGTTGCCGGCATCCGGACCCCCGAGCACATCGCCGATCTCGAAGGCGAGATGCCTGCCGTGTACAAGCAGCTCATGGAAATCCGTGAGAAGCTTGAGCAGCACTACAAGGAGATGCAGGACATCGAGTTCACGATCGAGGACGGCACCCTCTACATGCTCCAGACCCGAACCGGCAAGCGCACCGGCTCGGCCGCCGTCAAGATCGCCGTCGATATGGTCCACGAAGGACTGATCGACGAGAAGACCGCCGTCCAGCGCGTCAATCCCGATAGCCTCAACCACCTGCTCCTGCCCCAGCTCGATCCGAAGGCCGGGGTCACTCCCGTCGCCCGAGGCATTGCCGCCAGCCCCGGCGCCGCCTCCGGTAAGGTCGTCCTGACGGCCGAGGACGCCGTCGCCCAGCGCGAGGCGAACCCGAACGTCAAGCTGCTGCTCGTCCGCAAGGAAACCAGCCCCGAAGACGTTGCCGGCATGGACGCGGCCGTCGGCATCCTCACCTCAACCGGCGGCAAGGCCAGCCACGCCGCCGTCGTCGCCCGAGGCTGG
The DNA here is from genome assembly GCF_009177065.1 of Tautonia marina. Taxonomy (NCBI): domain Bacteria; kingdom Pseudomonadati; phylum Planctomycetota; class Planctomycetia; order Isosphaerales; family Isosphaeraceae; genus Tautonia; species Tautonia marina. The sequence goes on along the minus strand of NZ_WEZF01000019.1, from coordinate 125,674 downwards.
GGCAAGCCCTGCGTCGTCGGCTGCGAGGCCATCCGGATCAACGAGAAGGCCGGGCAGATCACCGTCGACGGCCAGGTCGTCAAGGCTGGTGAATTCCTCACCATCAACGGCACCACCGGCGACGTCATGATCGGCGAAGTGCCGACCATTCCCCCCAAGATGGCCGGCGACTTCGCCGTCCTCATGGAGTGGGCCGACAAGTACCGGACCCTCAAGATCCGGACCAACGCCGATAACCCCAAGGACTCGACCAAGGCTCGCGAGTTCGGCGCCGAGGGGATCGGTCTCTGCCGGACCGAACACATGTTCTTCGAGGGTCAGCGCATCACCGACATGCGCAAGATGATCCTTGCCGATACCGAGGAAGACCGTCGCAAGGCCCTCGCCTCGCTCGAACCCTACCAGCGCGACGACTTCATCGGCATCTTCGAGGCCATGGCCGGCCTGCCGGTCACGATCCGACTGCTTGATCCGCCCCTCCACGAGTTCCTGCCGCACGACGACGCCGGCCAGAACGAGGTCGCCGGCCAACTCGGCATCGACGTGGAGAAGGTCAAGGACCGGGTCGAGTCCCTCCACGAGTTCAACCCGATGCTCGGCTTCCGCGGCTGCCGCCTGGCCGTCCGCTACCCCGAGATTCTTGAAATGCAGGTCCGCGCCATCATCGAAGCGGCCATCGCCGTCAAGAAGAAGGGGGTCGAGGTTCTGCCCGAGATCATGATCCCGCTCGTCGGTACCGTCGAGGAAATGGCCCTGCTCCGTCAGGAAACCGACCGCGTCGCCAAGGAAACGATCGAGAAGGCCGGCACCTCGGTCGACTATCTCGTCGGCACGATGATCGAGGTTCCCCGGGCCGCCCTGACGGCCGACCAGATCGCCCAGCACGCCGAGTTCTTCTCCTTCGGCACCAACGACCTGACCCAGATGACCTTCGGCTACAGCCGGGACGACATCCGGTCGTTCATGAACTCCTACCTGGAGAAGAAGATCCTGCCCGAAGACCCCTTCCAGTCGCTCGACGAGACCGGCGTCGGCCAGCTCGTCGCCATGGGCGTCCAGAAGGGCCGGTCCACGGGCAAGACCAAGGACGGCCCGCTGAAGATCGGCATCTGCGGCGAACACGGCGGCGACCCCGCCAGCGTGGCCTTCTGCCACAAGGTCGGGCTCGACTACGTCTCCTGCTCCCCCTTCCGCGTGCCGATTGCCCGGCTCGCCGCCGCTCAGGCCGCCATCAACGACGGCGCGACCGTCTCGCGCGACCGCTGAGCGGCACCGCGACGGATTGAACACGCGATTCTTCGAAACCCAACGCCCCCGATTGGCCCCCCGGCCGGTCGGGGGCGTTGTCGCGTCCAGACCTCACGATCGGCCGACCTGTCACCGAACGCCAATCGAGTCCTTGCGTTGGGCGATCCGGCATGCTAGTCTCGGACCATTCCATTCTCTTTTATCTCGATCATCATCTGACGTCCGGGAATTCCCCCAGAGCGCCTTTGGAATCGATTCCCATGTCTCATTGCCGGACCCGATCCGGCCGATTCCCGGAACATTGGTTCCGATTCGCACGGTACCGTTCCGAGTTCTCTCGTCTCGTTCCTCGCCCGGGAGCAACGGCTCTCGTGCCCTTGTGTGCTGCGCGCCCCGCCGATCGGAGTCCCTCGCCATGGCCAAGCAAACCAAGGACTGGACCGACATCCTCGTCAAACGCGGGATCGTCGGAGCCGACCAGATCCAGGAAGCCCGAGGTATGGGCGACGCCCTTGAGGAGTCGCTCGTGCGGCTCGGCTACGCCGAGATCGAAGACATCACCAAGGCCAAGGCCGAACAGAACGGCCTGGACTATGTCGACCTGCAAGAGATCGAGATTCCGGCCCAGGTCGTCGAACTCGTTCCCGAATCCCTCGCCCGGGAAAACGTCGTCATGCCCCTGGCTCAGGAAGGGGGCGCCATCAAGGTCATCATGCATGACCCAATGGACTTCGAGACGCTCGACAAGCTCCGTTTCGTCCTGAACCGAGAAATCAGCATCGCCCTGGCCCCCCGCGAGGCGATCGTCGAGGCCATCAACCGCTACTACGGAGGCGCCACGACCGAGTCCGAGTCGGTCGACTCGATGCTTCAGGAGTTCACCGACACCGCCATCGACTACGCCGACGACATCAACGCGGGCAAGGGGGTCGGTGGGGCCGAGGAGGACGATAGCGCTCCGGTCATCCGCCTGGTGAATCTGATTCTCGAAAAAGCGGTCCTGATGCGGGCCTCGGACATCCACATCGAACCCTTTGCCGACCGCATCCGCATCCGGTACCGGATCGATGGCGTCTGCCAGGAAATCGAGAGCCCTCCCCGCCGTCTGCTCGGACCGATCATGAGCCGCCTGAAGATCATGGGCTCGATCGACATCGCCGAGAAACGACGCCCCCAGGACGGCCGGATCAAGGTCCACGTCACCGGCAAGGACATCGACCTGCGGGTCAGCGTTTTGCCCACCAACCACGGGCAGTCGATGGTTATGCGGATCCTCGACCGCGACAACATCAAGGTCAGCCTCCGCGACCTCGGCTTCGGTGAGGAGGACTTCAAGCGCTACCAGAACCTCATCAAGCGGCCCAACGGCATTCTCCTCGTCACCGGGCCGACCGGCTCGGGCAAGACGACGACGCTCTACGCCTCCTTGAACGAGCTGAACCGTCCGGACACGAAGATCATCACCGCCGAGGACCCGGTCGAGTACTACCTGCCCGGCATCAACCAGTGCGAGGTCAAGGCCCGCATCGGAATGACCTTCGCCCGGATCATTCGGGCCATGCTCCGGCAGAACCCGAATATCCTCCTCGTGGGCGAGATTCGGGACGAGGAGACGGCGAACACCGCCATCCAGGCCTCACTGACAGGACACTTGGTTTTCAGTACACTGCACACGAACGATGCGCCCAGTGCCTTGACACGTCTGGTCGATATCGGTGTTCAGCCGTTCCTGGTCGCCAGCTCGATTATCGGCATCATGGCCCAGCGTCTCGTGCGCAAGGTCTGCCCGAAATGCCGGGCCCGATACGAGCCGCCGGCCCACCTGCTCAAGAGCCTTGGCATCCGTCCCGAGATCGCCTCGAAGGCGAACTTCATGCGTGGCAAAGGCTGCTCGTACTGCAACAAGACCGGCTATCGCGGCCGCCTGGCGATCTACGAGCTGATGAATATGTCCAGCCAGATCCGGGAGATGACCTTCAAGGGCGAAAACACGCAGGCCATCCGTAAACTGGCTCGCAAACAGGGGATGCGCACCCTCTTCGAGGACGGGATGATCAAGGCTCTCAAGGGGGTCACCACCATCGACGAGGTGCTTCGCATCACGCATCACGAAGCCTCGAGTTCCTCCTGAGTCGTGGCGCGATCCGGGTCGAGGCCGCCCGGGCGGCTCGGCCCACCCTCGGGGCGAAACGGCGCTCGCCCAGCTTCGACCTTTCGACGCGATCGGGCTGAGCGAGCCGACTGCAAAGGCTCGCCAACCCGACGCCCGTTCGTGGCAATCGCCTGCGGTTGCTTGATCCGTTCCGTGATCGTTCCGAATAATGAGAGCGAACCGGGTTCCCGGGTCCTCTCGTCGCAACTCTTGATTCACGGTCGGTCTTCCGTCTGACAGTTGGGTTGCGAGACAAAGTCAAGCCCCGGTGGATTCGAGCCTCGGGGCTACCCCCATCCCTTTTCGATCTCGATCGACGTGAGGAACCGGAGTCCATGGGCACGCTGCTGATCGACAAGCTGCTCCAGACCGTCTGTACCCAGAAAGCCAGCGACCTGCACCTGACCGTCGGCAGCCCCCCGATGCTCCGGCTGCATGGTCATATGCGTCCCCTGGCCACCAAGGTGCTCGAGCCGCCTGACACGGTGGCCTTGATGAAGAGCATCACCCCGGAACGCTGCCAGCAGGAGTTGCAGGAAGTCGGCGGCACCGACTTCGGCTTCGCCTTCGGCGAGATGGCCCGCTTCCGCGTCGCCATCTTCAAGCAACGCGGCAATATCGGGCTGGTGCTGCGGCGGATTCCGAACGAGTTCTTGACCTTCGAGCAGCTCGGGCTGCCCTGGGTCATCGAGGAATTGATTCAACGCCCCCGCGGTCTGATCCTCGTCACCGGGCCGACCGGCTCGGGCAAGACCACCAGCCTTGCCTCGATGATCAACTGGATCAACAACAACCTCGATCGCCACATCATCACCATCGAAGACCCGATCGAGTACTTCCACCAGCACAACAAGTCGCTCGTCAACCAACGCGAGATCGGCATCGACGTCCCTGACTTCCCCGAGGCCATTCGTCGCGCCCTCCGGATGGACCCGGACATCATCCTCGTCGGCGAAATGCGTGACCTGGCCACCATCTCCGCGGCCATCACCGCCGCCGAGACCGGCCACATCGTCTTCGGCACCCTGCACACCAACTCGGCCGAAGGCACGGTCAACCGCATCATCGACGTCTTCCCCAAGGAGCAGCAGGACCAGATCCGCACCCAGCTCTCGGTGGCGATCATCGGCATCCTCGCCCAGACGCTCCTCCCACGCAAGCCGAAAGGGCTGGTCGCCGCCTACGAGTGCCTGGTCGTGACCTCGGCCATCGCCAACCTGATCCGAGAAAACAAGACCTACCGGATCGACTCCTCCATCCAGACCGGCCGCAAGCACGGCATGATCCTGATGGACGACTCGCTGTTCAACCTCTGGCGCCAGGGCCTCGTCGAGGAAACCGAAATCATTTACAAGGCCCGCAAGCCCAACGACCTGCGCGAACGCATCGAACTGGCCAAGAAGGGCATCTTCGACGACGTGGATGAGGAGGAGGACGACGAGGACGGCGGCGCCAAGAAGCGATAACTCCTCGTCCTCGGTTTGCTCCCGCGTCGAGTGGCCCCGGCGATCGCAATTCCCGGAGCCACTCCTCCCACCCGATCACTCGGTTGTTGATGACCCCGTCCCGCTCACTTCCCGGCTCCGGCCGAGCAGCCCGAAGGTGATTCCCAGCCATGGCTCGACGTCTCGGAACGATCCTGGTCGACATGGGCTACCTCGACGAGGAGGCCCTCTGGAAAGTCCTGGAGGAGCAGAAGAACTCCGGCGGCGAGCTGATCGGCAAGGTCGCCGTTCGCCTCGGCCTGGTGCGCGAGGAGCACGTGCTGCGTGCCCTCGGCGAACAGCTCGGCATGAAGGTCATCAAGCTCTCCGACACGACCGTCCCGCCCGAGGTGATCGAGACGGTCAACCAGTCGATGGCCGAAGCCTTCAAGGTCGTCCCCGTGGCCATCGGCCGCAAGGACAAGGCCGTCACCGTCGCCATGGCCGAGCCCCAGAACCCGGCCACGCTCGACAGCCTGCGCTCCTTCCTCGGTGTCGAGGTTCGCGGCGTCATCGCCTCGGAATCCGAGGTCATGGCCAAGATCGAGGAACTCTACGCCGGCTCCGATAAGGAGTCGCTCAACGACGTCATCCGGCAGATCGAGTCCGACAAGGATCTCTCCCGGTTCCAGAACCGCAGCGAGAGCACCATCGACCTCGAAGCCATCGAGGAAATGGCCGACGCCGCCCCCGTGCGCAAGCTCCTGAACATGGTGCTCCTGCTCTCGATCAAGGACAAGGCCTCCGACATTCACTTCGAGCCGTTCGAAGATGAATACAAGATGCGGTATCGCGTCGACGGCGTCCTTTACGAACTGGTCCCACCCCCTCGCCACCTCGCGCCCGCCATCGCCAGCCGCATCAAGGTCATGTCCAACCTTGATATCGCCGAACGCCGCTTGCCGCAGGACGGCCGGATCGAGCTGAACATCGGCGGCAACTCGGTCGACATCCGCGTCTCGACCCTGCCGACGATGTTCGGCGAATCGGTCGTCCTCCGGATTCTCGACCGCACGGTCGTGCAGCTCGACCTCGAAAAGATCGGCATGTCTCAGGAGACCCTCCGCCGATGGCGCGAGCTGGTCCACAAGCCCAACGGCATTATCCTCGTCACCGGGCCGACCTCCTCCGGCAAGACGACCACCCTTTACGCCACGCTCAACGAACTGAACACGGTTGAAGATAAGATCATCACCACCGAGGAACCGGTCGAGTACGACATCGACGGCCTCATCCAGTGCCCCATCAACGCCGAGATCGGCGTGACCTTCGCCGCCTGCCTGCGAGCCATCCTCCGGCAAGACCCCGATAAGATCCTGGTCGGAGAAACCCGAGACCTCGAAACTGCCGAGATCTCCATTCAGGCCTCGCTGACCGGCCACATCGTCTTCACCACCCTGCACACCAACGACGCCCCCTCGGCCGTCACCCGCCTGCGCGACATGGGCATCCCCCCCTTCCTCATCACCGCCACGGTCGAAGGGGTGCTCGCCCAGCGGCTCGTCCGCAAAATCTGCCCGAACTGCCGCACCGAGTTCCGCCCGAGCGAGGAAATCCTCTTCGAACTGGGCCTCTCTCCCGAGGAAGGAGCCGCCCAGAAATTCTTCTACGGCCGCGGCTGCGACCGCTGCAACAACACCGGTTACAAGGGACGCATGGGCCTTTATGAACTGGTGATCATGAACGATTCTCTTCGCGAGCTGGTCGTCCGCGAAACCTCGCTCGACGAATTCCGCGAGGCTTGCCGCAAGTACGGTATGCAGACCCTGCGCGAGTCGGGCCTCGAAGCCATCAACGACGGCCTGACCACCGTCGAGGAAGTGCTCAAAGCCACGATCACTGAAGACTGATCTCAGACACCTCTCGTTTTATTCCGCGAATCGTCACGCGACCGACCACCGCCCGCAAACGGATCGACCGACCAGGACCACCCAGGGGGACGAGGAGATGCCGACCTTTCAGTACGAGGCGATGGATCACACCGGCAAGGAAGTCAAGGACTCCATCGACGCCTCCACCCAGGAAGAAGCCCAACAGCTGATCCGCCAGAAAGGCTACTTCGTCACCAAGATCAGCGAGCGCGCCGCCAAGAAAGCCAAGAAGGGTGGCACCTCCGCCGCCAAGCGACCGGCCGGCCGTCGCAAGAAGAAGTCGTTCACCATCGGCAAGGTCTCATCCAAGCAACTAACGACCTTCACCCGACAGCTCTCCACCCTGCAGGACGCCGGCCTGCCGATCCTTCGCAGCCTCAAAATCCTCGAAGGACAGGCCAAGCCCGGCGTCCTGAAAAACTCCCTTGCCGACGTCATCGAAGACATCGAGAGTGGCTCGACCCTCTCCGAGGCCATGTCCAAGCACCACAAGTGCTTCGACCGCCTCTACTGCAACATGGTCAAGGCCGGTGAGGCCGGCGGTGCCCTCGAAGCGATCCTCCAGCGCCTGGCCGACTTCATGGAGAAGAGCCAGTCGCTCAAGCGCCGGATCAAGTCGGCCATGGTCTACCCGGTGGTGGTCATCTTCGTGGCCATCCTCATCGTCGGCTTCATCATGTACTGGATCGTGCCGAAGTTCGAAGCCATCTTCATCGACTTCGGCGTCGACCTGCCCCAGATGACCGTGGCCCTGATCAACGGCAGCCACGTGGTCGTCAATTACTGGTATCTCGCTCCGTTGATCCCAGCCATCTGGTGGGTCTTCGTCAAGCTCCTCTACCGGAGTAAAACCGGCGCCTACATCGGCGACCGTGTGCAACTTTTGATTCCGGTGATGGGCACGATCCTCGAAAAATCGGTGGTCGCCCGAACCACCCGGACCCTCGGCACCCTCGTGCAGTCGGGCGTGCCGATTCTCGAATCGCTGAACATCGTCCGAGACACCGCCGGCAACGCGGTCTTCGAACGGGCGTTCACCCGCATCTACGACTCGATCCGAGAGGGTGAAACCATCGCCCAGCCCCTCCGCGAGGCTCGGATCGTCGACGACATCGTCGTCAACATGATCGACGTCGGCGAGGAAACCGGTGAGCTTGATACCATGCTCATGAAAATCGCCGACAACTACGATGAAGAAGTCGAGGCGGCCGTCGAGTCGCTCGTCAGCCTGCTCGAACCGATCATGATCGTCGTCCTCGGCGGCATCATCGGCTTCATCGTCATCGCCCTGTTCATGCCGCTGGTCAAGCTGATTAGCGAACTCTCGGGCTGATCCGTTCTCCTTGGTTTTCGCCCGACTCCGATCCTCTCTGGGCTTCGATCGAGGCCCAGAGAGGGCCGACCGTTCTCCCTTCTCCGTCCTCCCTGTCGTGCGTGCCCTGGCCACCAGGCGGCATCAATGCATGAGCACCCCCTTCCGTGGGGGGTCAGGGGGATGGATTCGGGAAATCGAGATGAAATTTCGTGAACGATCGTGTCACTGTACCCGTCCAAGACCGTACGATTCTGGCTCCCCGACTCCCTTCTCGGATCGGCCCCCGCACTTCGGAGGATGCGACGATGACCCCCGCCGAACGCCGTCGGACCGGCTTCACCCTGGTTGAGCTCCTGGTCGTGATCACGATCATCGGGGTCCTCATCGGCCTGCTGATCCCCGTCATCTGGAGCGCCGTCGGTCGCGCCAACGATGCCCGCGTCGGGGGAGAGATCAACACCCTCGCCCAGGCCCTGGCCAGCTTCCAGAACAAGTTCGGCGACTATCCGCCGAGCCGGATCATTCTGGCCGAGGACGGTGGTTACGACTCTGCCGCCGTCGCGCTCGACAGCGTCCCCTTCTACGCCGGCATGAGCTACCAGAGCCCGGCGGCCAACATCGGCGGCAATCCGCAGGTGGTGACGGGCGTGGGTGACCAGACCTACGCCGCGTTGGCTCAGAAATCGATCTCCGTCATGCGGAAGTTCTTCTCGAAAACGCAGTTCTCGACCGGTCCGGCCGCCTCGGGCATTGTCGGTGGGTATTACGACTTCAACGGCAACGGCGTGCTCGACGCGAACCCAATCTACCTCGAAGGGCACGAGTGCCTGGCCTTCTTCCTCGGCGGCATCCCCACCCACACGATCGTCGGTAGCACCTACACCCTGGAAGGGGTCGGGGGCTTTGGCGGCAATCCTCGAAACCCGTTCCGGCCCGCGTACCTGCCCGACGGCACCCTCGACCCGGTCGGCCAGAACCGCTCCGAGCCGTTCTTCGAGTTCCGCGCCGAGCGCCTGGTGGACGACGACTTCGACGGCATTCCCGGCTACATCGACCCGCTCGGCGAGGGACCGGCCGGGCGTTACTTCGCCTATTTCAGCTCCTACGGCGGGCAGGGCTACGACCCGAACGACGTCAATTTCAACGCCGGCGCCATCTCCGAGCCGAACCCGGTCGCCCTCCCCTTCTCGGTCTCGTTCCCGGTCTTGAATGGAGTGAGTGCTCGGGTCACGGGCTCCCCCTTGCCGAACCCTTACACCAGTAGCCTTCCGGTGGCCACCGGCGACAAGCCGGCCACGTTCCACCAGCCGCAGTCGTATCAGATCATCTCCGCTGGCCGCGACCGCCTGTTTGGCACCGGCGGCCAGTACTCCAGCAGCGGGACCGGCGATCGCCTCCCTGGCGACGGGCGCACTCGCGAGCGTGACAACGTCACCAACATTTCCAACGGCACGCTTGACTGATCGCTCGCCGATCGCACTTGAACCAGGAAGGCGTGAAGGGATGAACCTCGGTCGATTGCTGAAAGACTGTATTCCAGGGGAGGATGCCATGCGATCCCGATCCTCGCCACGACGCCGCGCCGGCTTCACCCTGGTCGAGCTGGGCGTCGTGATCCTGATCATCGGCATCATGATGTCCTTCCTCCTGGTCGCCTCGTTCGAAGGGCTGAAACGGGCCAACGAACGGGCCACTCAGTCCCTCATCCAGAAGCTCGACCTCGCCGTTTCCGACCGGATCGAGGCCCTCACCGGCCAGCGGCCCGAGCCGAACAACGGCCACCGCTTCATGGCCATGTCCATCGCCCCCGATCCGGTGAGCGGAACCGTCCGCTACGTCGATTCCGAGGCCCGTGCCCGGCTCATCGCTCAGATCGACTACCTCAAGCGCGAGCTGCCCGACGTCTTCTTCGTGCAGCCGGATCAGCTTTACCCGTTGAACTTCACCGGCGTCCCCTTCAAGCCGTCGTCGATGGCTCCTGGTCCCGGGGCCGGCTCCGCCTTCCCCCAGATTCCGGCCGCCTACGCCCCCTATGTGCTGCCACTCGGCCACGCCTTGCAGATCGATCAGGTCTGGGATGGCGATACCAAGCTTTTCGGAGCGGGCCTCACGCGGCTCGGAGACATGAGCGGCCTCGACCCGTCGCAGGTCCGCTTTACGAGCCCTCCGGCCGGCCAGGGGATCTTCGGCGCCTCCTATTCGGCCATCGGCAGCCTGACGCGGCAGCTCGGCTACCCGCCCCGCGGCTACAACGGCATCGACGACGACGGCAATGGTTTGATCGACGAATTTACGATCGACGAACTGTACCGTCCCGGCGATCCCGACCGCGCGGCCAGTTTCTCGGCCTTGCAAACCGATCTGACGACCAGGCTCGGCAATCATCGCCATCTCACCGCGCGATCGGAGATGCTCTACGCCATCCTCGTCAGCGGGGTCGGGCCGCTCGGCAGCGTTTTCAGCGCCGATGACTTCACTCCCCAGGAAGTCCAGGACACCGACGGCGACGGCCTTCCCGAGTTCGTCGATGCCTGGGGTCAGCCGCTTCAGTTCTACCGCTGGCCGGTCTACTTCGTTTCCGAGTACGGTGCGACGACTCGCGGCCTTCAGAAAGGTGAAGCCCCCTACACGGCGGGCGATCTTCGAGAAATCCGAGAAGAAAACCCCCTCGACCCGAACCAGTTGCTCGTCTCTCCCGGCTGGTGGGCCGATCCGACGACCGGCTACCCCGATAATGCTGCTCAGATGAGCGCACGAGCGAATGTCTTTCAGCAGCAATTCTTCAGCCTGCTTGATCCGTATGCCGACCTGCCCGCCGGTTCCGTGTCGCAGCCGTTCCCCTCACGCGGGTTCCTCTGGGATCGCACGCACTTCTACAAGCGTCGTTCGTACTTCTTCAAGCACCTGATTCTCTCTGCCGGTCCCGACCGTCAGCTTGGCGTCGGCAGTTTTGGGGTGACCTATTCCGGATCGGTCCAGGACCCCGCCTCCCTGCCCGCTGGCGATGCGGCGACCACTGCCGCCCGGATGACCCTGATTGAAAACCAGGCGTCCCGATCCGACCCCTACCAACGCATTCCCGGCCAGGCCGGTCCCGCCGACCTCTCCAACGCCGCTAATCTGACTCAGAAGATGGCCCTCTATCAGTTGCCGGCCGACGCCAGCCCGTTCACGGTCCCCCTGCGAGACCGCTGGGGCGTCGATGACCTCACCAACCATTCACCGAACACCCTGGGCACGGGAGGACGCTGATGATTGCCCCGCGCATGCCCCGACGCTCGGGGGTGACCCTGACCGAGTTGCTGGTGGTCATTGCCATCATCCTCTTGCTCAGCGCCGCGGCCCTGCCGACCGCCTACGTCACCTTCGCCGAACGCGCCGTCAGCGAGGGGGCGAGCATCGTGCAAGCCAACATCTCCATGACCCGCGACCGTGCCGCCGGCACCGGCCAGCCCCAGGGGGTCCGCTTCCTGCCCGACCCCGACCTGACCGACCTCACCACCGGCGTCGTCGTCTCGAACCGGATGGTAACCCTCACCACCCCGCCGAACTACTCCGAAGGCCTGGTGGTGCCGGTGGTCGAAATCTTCACCCCGGCCGTCACCGGGCTCCCGATCGAAATTCGTCGCCTCGCGGTTTACGGCGCCAAGACCGACAACGACGGTATCCCCTCCTCCCCCACTGCCTGGCACTTTAACATTCGCCAGGGGGAAACGATCCGGATCGGTGGTGGCGGGAACGAATTCACCATCGCCGGGCCGATCACCGTCGGGCCTCAGGCCGGCAATCCCGAACGCTTCATCAACCGTACGGTCAACGGCCAGGCGGCGGGGAATCAGGTTCAGGCCCTGCCGATCTCGACCGACCCCAGCTACGAGATTCTCCACCTCGTCAACGGTCGCGACGATAGCGGCAACGGCTACGTTGACCCGCACTTCGACGGGATCGACAACAACGGCGATGGCGTGATCGACCCAGGCTATAACGGGATCGACAACGGTGGAATCGCCGGATTCGTTGATGATCCCGCCGAACTCCTCCTCGGCCTTCCGGCTGTTCCCCCCGAATACGAGGAGGACGACCCCATCCTCCGAGCCTTCCTCTGGGCTCGCGTCAACGACGCGGTCGGTCCTGGGAACATCCCGCTTCTCACACCGCTGGCAGACCCGCTCGGTGGTACCCCGTTCTTAATCACCGATTTCGCCAACGTTCGTCGCTTTCGCTACGTCATCTCCCGACGCCCGAGCGCCGCGAGCGACTCCCGCGAATACACCCTGCCGGCCGGATCGGTGATCGACTTCACGACCCTCGGCCTGGCGGACCCAAACATCATTCCCGAGCGATCCCGCGTGCCGATCGACCCGGTCACCGGAATCGTCGACCTGATGATCTATCCGAATGGGCAGGTGGTCCCCTCGACCCCTTATGGCCTGCGTCAATCCATGACCACCGGCTTCCCGTTCTACTTCCTCTGGATCGCCGCCCGAGAAGATGTTCATACGCCGCCGCCCGGGGCCACGGCCGCCGCTCAGCCCCTCTTGCCCATGCCGCGTGAGGTGGGTCTGCCCGGTCCTCCCTATCTTGAGGGCTACCGGAGGATGATCACGATCTCTCCGAATTCAGGTCATTCATCAGTCAGTGAGATCTCTTACCTCGACCCGAGTGGCCCTGTCACGATCAATACTCCTTACAATGAAGCCGCCCTCCATCAGCAGACGGGGAGGTGACCGAGGTGTTGATGCACCGTCGATCCACTGATCGGTCCGGAATCACCCTGACCGAAATTCTCATCGCCATCATGATCCTGGGCATCGGCATGGTCTCGGTGGCCACGCTCTTCCCGATCGGCCTCCTGCGCCTTCGAGACGCCACGCGAGACTCCCGATCGACCATCCTCGCCATGTCCGCCAAGGACGATGCCGAGGTCCGCGGCCTGCCCCAATCGCTCGGCGACGCCAAGGGACTCGTCAATCCGGAATCATTCGTTCATCCGAATTTGCCCTGGTACGCTCCCTGGAGAAATCCAAACAACTATCCGGTCAACCTGATTAGCCAGGGCATTCCGTTCTCCGTCACCCCGCTGACCTACGACTACGACACGATCGGGGGTGATCGCAATGCCGGCGTCTTCTCCGACTTCTTCGCCCCCGGCCTCCCGGTCGTCTACGACCCCTTGTTCTGGGCCACCACCCATTTCCAGACCGAAGGACTCGCGCCGGAACAGACGCCGATCGGTGTGCGTGGCAACCTCGGGCAGGAAGGCCGGTTCGGCTCGGGCATCGGCTTCCTTCGACCCGGGGCCGCGGCCCACGGGCTCCAGCGCATCACCAACTTCGAACCCTACAACGCTGGTGTTCCCTGGCCCTACACCTACTCCCTGTCGAGTACTCCCGCCGGACTTCAGGCCATCGCCGAGGTCGCCGGCAACGTCTTCACCTCGCTCGACGATCCGATCGTCACCGGCGATGAATCGGGCCAGAGCGGTGTGCCCGTCGTCCCGTACAACACGAGCCCCGGCGCCGGCTACGCATCGGAACGCGAATATGCCTTTAGCTGGATGCTCACCGGCCGCCTCGGCGTCGCCGGCGACCCCTCCATCTTCGAAGGCAACATCGTCCTCTTCCACAGCCGACCGATCGGACTCGATACCGAACCGAATTCCGGCCTGCTTGTTCCGTCCGGCGAGCGCACGGTCGAGGCCATCTGGGGCTACACCAACACCCCCAACGCGGTCAGCCCCATCCCGAGTCCCCTTCCTGCCGTCGCCGGCACCGGCTACAGCTCCGCCGACGACCACACCGTGCTCTTGCGATGGCCCGCCGCCAGCAACGACCCCGACATCCGCGTCGGAGGGTTCATCGCCGACGTGACCTACGAACGCTACCAGGGCCCCTCGAACACGAACTACCCGCGTGCCCTTCCGGGCTCCGGCCGCAACGGGGCGCAATACGCCGGTCAACGCATCCACTGGTATCGCATCGTTCAAAAGGGTGAGGTCGAGCCCGACCCCGTGGTTCCCAATCATTATCGCACGATCGTCCGGGTCGATACCCCCTTGCAGGCCAAGACCCGCCTCCAGATCAATGCGGGGGTCGTCGAATCCGTCGTGCCCGAGGCGGCCTTGATCTGCCCGTACGTCGTCAACGTCTTTCCGATCATGCTCTACAGCCGATAACCCGCGCTCGCAGGCCGCCTCGTTCCCCGGGCGGCCACGGCCCGATTCATTCGCTCGTGCTCGTTCGTTCGATCGTCCGCTCGTTCCGACTCGTTGGTCCCCCTCGACCGGCGCCCCTGTCCTTGAAGTGACTGAGTGAGGAACCCGTCATGCGATGTCCGACAACGCGGCCGACCGCAGCCCTGCACCGCCGGGGCCTGACGCTCGTCGAGCTGCTGGTGACCATCGCCCTGATGCTCTTGATCATGTCCGTGATCGTCGGCGTCTTCACCTCCGCCACCGACGCCATGACGGGCATGAAGAAGGACCAGGAGCTTGCCTCCGAGGCCCGCCGCCTCGAAACGGTCATTCAACAGGACCTCCGCGGCGCCACCGCCCGCTTCACCCCTCCGCTCAACCCGGCCGACAACCTCGGCTACTTCGAGTACGGCGAGAACTCCTTCTCCGACCCCCAGGGTGAAGACACCGACGACTACCTCGCCTTCACCACCAAGGCCCCCCCCGGCCAGCCCTTCACCGGCCGCGTCATGCTTCCTCGGGGTGTCTGGCCCGCCGGCCCGCTCGCCGGCCAGCCCCGTTACCTCCCGGCCACCATCACCAGCGATACCGCCGAGGTCATCTACTTCCTCCGCCACGGCAATCTCTACCGCCGCGTCTTGCTGGTCGCGCCCAATCAGACGCTCTATGCCGACCTTGTCCCTGTCGCCAACCCCACCGGGTTCCGCTTCGCCGGAGTCGGGTCCGACGGCTTCAGCCTCACCGGCGCCAATGCTCCGGAAGTGAGCTGGCAAGGTGTCAACGACATTTCGGCTCGCCCCTCCAACGCCCTGACCCCGGCAAACAACGCCCCGCCGATCGCCAACACCCTCGGCGACCTGACCAACCGCCACAACCGCTTCGCCCGGCCGCGCTTCACGAGCGACTTTGATCAAAACGGCGCCGACGACGATTTCGTCGGGCTTCCCGGCCCATCTCCCGACGGGGTCCCCGACTTCTCTCCCACGCTCACTCCAGGCAACGCCCCGCTTCGGCCCAATCGCCCGGCCCTCGGTACCGACTCGCTCGACACCCTCGCCTTTCCCTTCCTTTTCCCCAGCGCCTATTCCAAGAGCAGCCCCGCCGCCGTTGGCTCGATCAACATTGGCCCGACTCTGGCAATCCCGTCTGCTCCCCCCTTCTCGCCGACCACCACCAATCACTCCCCCCTCGACCCGGCCGATGGCGACAACCTGCCCGTCCCCACCAGTCTCGCCGAGAATTGGACCTTCTGGGGCTTCCCCACCTGGGCTGAAACCCGCAACCCCCGCTGGACCGCCGCCAACAAGCGCCTTGCCTTCGATGATTTCCAAATTCCCGCAGGCCAGCAGGCCGTCGGGCTGTCCTGGGTCCGGGGTGGCAACAACGATCTGCTTCCCCCGCAAGGCCACTGGTACAGCGACGCCGCGGCTGGCGCAGGAGGCCCAAACCTCGTTCCCCCCGCCTCCGCCTGGCAAGACGACCTGCTCGCCACCAACGTCCGCAGCTTCGACATCAAGGTGCTCGACCCGAACGCCCCGGCCTACACCGCCCTCGTCGGCGTGAACATGACGACCGACTACTACGACCTCGGCTACGGCCTTCCCTTGAAGCTCACCTTCGGAGCCGGCGAGGGAGACACCCTGCCCGGCGAAACCACCACGCTCGGCCACGAAGGGCGCATTCCTCCGCTGCCGACCGATAACCGGGTCGATTACCACATGGAGCAGAAGTTCGGCCTTCTGTTCCCGATCGGCGACAACAACCCCAACACCGTTCGGCTCCGCCGCGTCTGGGATACCTGGTCCACCGACTACGCCTTCGCTCCCTTCAAGGGAATCGACCCCTCGCTCTATCCGCCGCTCAGCGCCTCCCGGCCGGTCTATCCGTCGTATCCGCCGCCGTATCCCGAACCCTTGCGAGGCATCCAGATCCAGGTCCGCCTGGCCTCTCCCGACAACCAGGTGCTCAAGGTCATCACCATTCGCCACGACTTCACCGACAAACTCTGACACCCCTCGGCGAATCGGCCGTCGGGGCCTTGATCGATCCCTCCTTTGATCGGATCGGCCCCCTGCCCGAATCGTCGCCTTGCCTCATTCTCGATCCGATCCGATGCGCCCTTCGGACGTCGTTTACGAATCACTCAAGGGACCCGTCGAACAGAAGGAATTGAAGCCATGATCGCCCGACGACCCCGATCCCCCGCCTCCCGACGCCGAGGTGTGGTCCTGATCCTGGTCCTGTCGATGCTGGGGCTGCTTGCGGTCATCGGCGTGTCGTTTGCCGCCTTCAGCGGACAGGCCCGCAGCGCCGCCCGCGCCTACACCAAGAAGCTCAACCGCCCCCTGGCCGACGACCTCGTCGGCTTCGGCATCCGCCAGTTCATCAACGACACCACCAACCCCATGTCCGCCCTCTACGGGCACGGCCTCAAGCGCGACCAGTATGGCAACGACGCGGTCGAAAACGGCTTCTACGACCGCAACCCCAACGGCTCGTTCCCGACCGTCGGCACCGTCACCGTGGTCCCCGTGCTCGCCGGTGAGCCGGCCCGCTGGACCATCACCACGAACATCCCCAGCTTCGTCGGCTACAACTTCTCCGGCTGGATTCTCACCATTCCCGGCACCGGCGGCACCGTGGCGCAGACCTTCCAGGTGGTCAATGGCGTCAACTCCGGCCCGAACTACGTGCTGGAGATTACCGGCTCTCACCGACCCGGCACCACCACCAGCGGGGTGAACGGCGTCATCGGCATGTCGATCCCAGTCACCAACGCCGTTTTCTCACTCGACGGCCGCTACCGCCACGCCTTCAACGGCACCGGCATGGCCGCACTCACGGGCAACGTCGATCAGGCCATGACTGCCGGTCCCGACCCCGGCAACCGCAACCCCGGCCAGTTCGCCAACTTCCGCGTCAGCGGCGGCATCCTCGAAGGCGATCTGGCCTACACCCCTCGTCCCTTCAACGTCAATCTTCTCCCCATGGATGAAGATTACGACGCACCAGACCTGGAAAACTGGTTCCTCGCCGCCCAGAGCGCCGACGGCAGCACCATCATCCCGTCGTTCCACCGGCCCGGCATCCTTGCGGTCGATCCCCTCGGCGTGAGCGACATGGAGTTCCCCCACCCGAGTAACTTCGCTCCCGGCACTCCCGATTACCGCCGCGCCGTCCGGGCCATCTCCAAGATCCTCACCCCCCGGCCCATCGACCACCCGACCGCCGGCTTCTCCGACCTCCTGCCCGACGCCAACGGCTTCATCACCTACCCGGTCGATAACGACGGCGACGGCGTCGGCGACTCGGTCTGGCTCGACCTCGGCTATCCCGTCCAGCGCTCCAACGACGGCACTCTGTACAAACCCCTCTTCTCCTTCATGGCCGTCGGCACCAACGGCCGATTGCCCCTGAACACCGCCGGCAACCTCAACGCTCGCCTGCTCGTCGATAACCCCGCCACCCTCAACTTCGACGAGGCCGGCCTGCCCCTCTACGACCACGCTTCGCACCTCGGCTACAGCCCCAGTGAGATCAACCCCCAGTACGCACTCCAAAACGCCTTCGACCCCACCCCTGACGGCGCCGGCAACAACATCCCCGACGACGCCAAGCCCCAGCATCAGCAGTTCGACAACGCGACCGACCCCGGCACCGGCCTCGGTCACATTCCCGTCGCCCTCTCCCAGCTTCGCAGCCTCTTGACCGGCACCCGGATCAACCAGAACAACGACAGCGGCGAGCAAAACAATGTGCTGGTCGACGGCGACCTCATCCGGTTCCACAACAACACGGTCGATGGCGCCGACTTCTGGGTCGCCCGCAATGGTGGTCAATCGGTCGATCGCTTCACCAACGAGGCCATCCCCGGCCGCTGGGGAGAACCCGACGCCATCCCCCCCGAGATGCGTCTATTCCCGAACCCCGCGGGCGATCTGATCTCCCCCGCCCTCGATCGCGCCCTGAACTTCAGCAGCAGCCGGGTCCTCCTGCCCAGCGGCGTCAACCTCGACATCCCCAACCCGGTCCGGCCCGGCCAGTCTCCCTTCCCGAACGGCCAGTACCTGACCGACGGGATCGACACCAATCTCGACACCTACGACTTCTTCCCCGCCCGCGCCGCCAATCAAGGCCCCGAGGCCGCCCCGGTCGGGGGCTTCTCCGACGCTCACGACGCGGCCAATCTGCCGATCCTCGCCTCCGAGCGCATCCGACGCTTCGTCACCCCGATCGATCCCACCGGCGTCGGCCGCGTCACCCGCTACAACCAGGTGCCGGGCATCCCGCTGCCGGGCGATCCCTTGATTCCGGCCGACATCGGACCCGACGGCCGAGGCCGGATCAGCTTCATGCACTACTTCCGGCCCCCCGGCGTCCCGCTCGACACCGACGACGGCGTTCGCCTGATCCCCAACACCGGCGCTCCGCCGTACATCCTCGCCGACAACCAGCACAACCGTTACCACGGCTTCCATTCCCATCTGTTCCCTGGCGGCAACAACGGCTTCATGATGGGCGCGATGCCCTTCGACCTCAGCAACGCCGGAGCCGGTTTCTTTCCCCGAGACCCGGCGACCGGTCAGGCCGTGCCTCCCACCGACCTCTTCGACAGCGCCGGCTCGGGCGCGTATGTCGGCACCTTCAGTCCGACGATCAACGCCAATCCCCTGGGCCGCCTTCGCAACGAACTCCTCACAGACCCGGTCACCAGTGCCCCCCTCCCTCTCTACATGGGGGCTCAGTTCGTCACCGATACCACGACCGCCGTGCATACCTACCCGCTCGGCAATCCGTTGCTCAACGACCCGAACGAGATGAACCTCTACTGGCCCGACTCGACCGACGCGCCGTTCGGGCCAAACGATCTCGAATGGCTCTATCGCTTCGGTGACGTCGACGGCCTCTCGCTCGATAGCCGCCTCAAGGATCTCGCCCCCATCAGCTTCGTCCACGCCGTCGATGCCCAGACCCGCCGCCGCTTGTTCAGCGTCGACAGCTGGGACCGCATCGACTACTCCTTTGCCAACGACAATCCGATTGATCGCCTGGTCCCCGTCAATCCGGCCACCCTGTCTCCGGGCGATCCCTCCGAGGTTCCTCCGATCAGCAACACGCGGTTCGGTCCGCTCGTCTCCGCCAGCTTCGAGAACCTCAACCAGGCCAACCCCAGCCTGACCCACGGTGGCCGACGGATCAACCTCAACCACCCGTTGCCCCACTCGTACAACCCCGTCGAGCCCGTTCGGCAGAAGTGGATCACCGAGACGTACGAAACGCTCAAGGTCATCCTGCCGCCGCACGCGATCGACACCCCGCACGAACTCGCCAAGCTCGGCCAGTTTGTTGTCAACATCGTCGACTTCCGGGACCCGGACAACGCCATCACCATCTGGCAGAACCCCGACATCGTCCACCTGCCCGCCCGCCGCGCTGACGGTGACGGGAACGGCAACCTCGACGACGATGCCGACTACGACCTGCCCCCCTCGATCCACCTCCCCTATCGGGCCGACGGTACCCCCGACCCCTGGTTCAGCGACGCTCTGGCCCGGCCGCTCACCCACTACGGCATGGAATACCAGCCGGTCGCCCTGAACGAGGTCCTCGGCTTCCAGTTCAGCTTCGCCGAGGCGTCGGGCAGCACCTTCCAGAACTCCCGAGCCAACCGTCTCTATATCGAGATGGTCAACATGCTGACCGAGGCCGGTGACCCCGCGCCCAACGCCACCGACCTCGATCTGCAGGGCTGGGACTTCGTCCTCGTCAAGGAAGATCACGACCCGAACTACTCGGCCGGCAACCCGTACCACCACCCGGTCTTCGTTCGGCCCGACCCGATCACGGGTCAGATTCCGGACGCCGCGCTTCCTGACCCCGACAAGCGGCCGGTCGCTCCCGATGGCGACGGCGTGACCGTCGCCCCCGGCCAGTCTCAGGCCGTTCTCGTCGGCACCGGCACCGTCCCCGACCGAACCGACCTGACAACCTACCAGGATTCCTACATCAACTCCGCCCTGCCCGCGGCCGATGACATCCCCGCCATGGAACCCGACGGCCGACAGGAACGCTGGGTCATCGCCGGCACCCGGACCGACGGCCCGGCCCTGCCGACCACGCCCGACTTCGAGCGCAACCGGCCCGACATCGACCGCGACCTCGGCAACGACGCCTGGGATCTCATCCCCTCGGTCAACGACGAGGCCTTCACCACCCACAACCCCCAGGGCCGCTACTTCTGGCTCTACCTCCGACGACCGGCCAACCCCCTGCTCCCTCCCGATCCGAGCACCAACCCCATGGTCGTCGTCGACTCGATCCGCTTCCCCTTCGGCGCCTCTGAAGGGGAAGGCCAGGTCAACACCGCCAGCAACGAGGACGAGGAAGTCACCCCCGCGGATCACCCAATTTACTCGATCCAGCGTCCTCAGCCCTTCCGCGGCGGTCAGCTTGTGCCCGACCCCGAAAACCCGTCACTCCCCTTGTTCCTCTACGGCAGCTCCGAGCAGGCTCGGCCCGCCGACTCGAACACCGGCGGCTCGAACAACTACCGGACCTACTTCGACACCCCGAATAATCAGGAGGTCGACACCTCCGGCCGCATTTTCCAGACCCTCGGCGATCGCAACGCCAACGCCGGAGCCTCCGGCGGTGTCGACGAGTCGTACGACTACTTCCCCTTCAACGACCGCGACTTCATGAGCGTGGCCGAGTTGTTGCTCGTCCCCGCCTGTCCTCCCGGTCTGTTCACCAAGCAATTCGCCGAGCGGCCGCCCGACCTCCTGGAGGTCCCCGTTGCCGCCGACACCGATGACAATGGCACGGTCGATCAGCTCGGGGCCTTCTCCCCCGTACCTCCTCCTCGCAACGGAGGCCGATTCGACTGGGTGCCGACCGACCTGGCCTACCCCTCGACCATCCCCGGCGCCTCGCCAGCGATCAATCACGCTCAGGTCCGTACCTATCCGTACCTGGCGCACGAGTTCTTCTACTCGTCGAACCCGAGTACGATCGTCGACCCGACCAACGCCTTCGGCGGCGGCGCGACCTTGCACCTCGTCGGCGGCTCGACCAGCGCCGGCTGGTACAAGATGCTCGAACTGTTCGAGGTCCCCTCTCCGGTCCTCGACGCCATCGGCCCCGTCGCCCAGGGCCTGAACTTCGACTGGTTCCGCCAGGATCGCCGACCCGGCCAGATCAACCTCAACCTCATCCTCGATGAAGAGGTCTTCTTCGGCCTGATCGACGATCCGAGGCTGCTCGACACGACCCACCTCCGGCTGCGTAGCCTCCTTCCCGCATCGGGTGGTGTTCCAGCCGATCTCCCACCCCAGATCGTCACCGCCGTCGATCTCGACGGCCGCCCGGTTGCCTCCTACTCGATGGAGAACCGCGGCTTTACCGTCTTCTCGACTGACCAGGCCGGCACCGAGCTGGACAGCGCTCCCACCTCCGCCAGCTTCCCCCTGATGGCGATGAAGCGCTCCTTCGCCGACTTCCTCAAGCAGCGGCACGGCGGCTCCGGGTTCCTCTTCGCCTATGGCGACGGCGACACCGGCACCCAGGGGGCCGGGGCGGCCCCGCTTGGCTCAAAGGTGGCCCGCGACCTGCCCTATCGCTCCCTCTCGCACTACGACATTCAGCGTACTCTGATGCGGCCGGCCACGATGGAGCCGTCCACCTTCACCGCGCCCCCACTGCAAGTCGCGGTCGCTCCAGGTGATCCGAACGTCCAGAACCCCGGCCTGAAGGACTCGCAGTACGACGTGACCGAGGCCTTGCTCCTCGATCCCGGCATCGTCTACGAGCCCCCGGCTGCGATCACCGCCCCAGGCGACATCAGCCTGCTCTACGCCAACCCGTACCGGCCCATCGGCACCGATCGCAAGCCGATCGTCCCGCCGATCCCGCCGCGCCGATGGTTCCAGATCCCCGACTGGTCCGATGCCGTCGTCGATCCCCTGACGACCTCAAACGCCGCGGTTCTTGGGCCATTGACTCCTCTCAATGTCGGCGATCCCGTGATGACCTACACGCCCATCACCAATGCCGGCACAGCCCTGTCGTCCGTGGCTCCGATCATCGGCGACTACCCTGGCCTGTTCCCGCTCTGGACCAGCCCGGCTGACGGGTCCGAGATGCGGAGCCGGTTCAGCGGCGCCTCGGCCTACCTCGGCGGCTCGGTTGTGGGCACCACCTTCACCCAGTTCGAGCCGGTCACCGGAAGCGTTCAGACCTTCACCGTCGACGAGCCCACCGGCAACGCCGCGGGTCGCGTCAACCGAGACATGCGACGCAATCCGTCCACCCGGACCGAGCTGTTGCAGAAAGTGTCCAACCTGACGACCCCGAGAACGCACCAGTACGCCGTCTGGGTCACGGTCGGCCTGTTCGAGGTCGTCAAAACGGGCGATCGCGCCCAGTTGATCCCCGACGAGCTGGGGCCGGAGCTGGGCGTGGCCTCGGGCTCGAATGTGCGGTATCGCTCGTTCTTTGTGCTCGATCGCACCCGGGCGACCGGATTCAATCCGCTTCGACCGGGCGACTATCGAGACGTCATTGTCTACAGCCGGCGGATCGAGTGATCGGCCGACCTTCCGTTGCGTTTGTCGTGGGCCGGACGCCTCGGGACACCACCAATCAGCGTTGATTGCCTTGTCCCGAGGTGCCCCTGGCCGATACACTTGTAAGACACGTCCCGTCGACCCATCTCGGAGTGAGGGAAACCGTCATGTCGATCCGTCACCGTCGTCCCGGCTTCACCCTGATCGAGCTGCTGGTGGTTATCGCCATCATCGGCGTCCTCGTCGGCCTGCTCTTGCCGGCCGTCAACGCCGCTCGCGAGGCCGGCCGTCGCACGCAGTGCATGAACAACCAGAAGAACATCGGCCTCGGCCTGATCGGCTACTTCAACGCCAAGAACACCTTCCCCAACTCCGTCGTTTGGGGAGAGCCCGATGTCACCGCGGCCGCCCCGCTCGCCGCGGCCTACGAGGCCGGCGACATGAGCTTCCAGCTGGCCGGCGCCACTCCGGCCAACCCGGAGCACGACCTCGGCCCCTTGCATAGCTGGGTCGTCGAGATCCTCCCCTACATCGACAACCAGGCCCTCTACAACGATTTCAACCGCAACCAGGTCTACTTCAGCATCGCGGGGACGACGACCAACAATCTCACCGTCTCCGCCACCGACATCGGCATCCTGACCTGCCCGAACGACGACACGATCATCCAGGACCAGGGGAACCTCTCCTACGTCGTCAACTCCGGCTTCAATCGCTGGTGGTGGAGCGGCAGCGGCTGGAACGGCCAGAACACCCCCCCGACCACCGGCCATTCCGTCCTCTTCGGCGCCGATCCCCAGACCGCCCGCAACAACGCCAAGCGCACCGGCGTCTTCTGGCCGGGCAGCATCCAGGGGAACAAGCCCTGGGACCACAAGACCACCGTCGCCGCCATCACCGACGGCTCCAGCACCACCGTCATGCTCACCGAGAACACCCTCGCCGGTGCCTCGACCACCAGCCCCTACGCCCAGGCCAGCGGCAGCCCGGTGGTGACCAACTGGGCCAGCGCCCACCCGAACTTCGTCGCCTTCATGGCCTCTGACGACGTTTGCACCGGCGGCACCGGCTCAAGCAACTGCACCGACGGCCAGCTCGCCCCCCGAGCCGGCGGCGCCGGCAAGTTCGTCGACGGCCCCGGCTGGGCCCTCGCCAACAACAAGAACACCCGCGAAAACCTTAACGGCGGCCGTGTCGTTGGCATCGAAGGCGGTTACCCCTTCCCCAACAGCCTGCACCCGGGTGTGATCATCGCCGTCATGTGCGACGGCTCGACCAAGATCATCTCCGACACCATCGACGGCACCGTCTGGGCAAAGGTCATGACCCCCGCCGGCGAGTACATGGACACCCCGTTCAAGCAGCTCCCGGTCAACCAGAGCGACATCGCCCAGTAAGTTGATCGCGGCCGATCGGCAGGGAGTGGGCCCTCATCCGCTCCCTTTCCGGGCCGAATGCTCCGAGATGCGGTCTGCTCATCGAAACGACCCCGAGGCCCGGGAACTTCCCCGGCTTCGGGGTCCGTTTCGTTGACGGAGGCGGTCTTCGCCCCGGTTCGAGGCATCCGGCAAGACCCAGACGAACCGATTGAAGCCTTCCCGGCCTCGGTTCCGACCTTGCCAACTCTCCTGAATCGCGGTACAAGTCCGCCTCGAAGACACAGACCGCTCGGGTCGTCCCACGGACGGGAACGGTCTTGCGGAGCGATCGGGTCTCGACGCTCGTCACATCTGCTGCGATCACGTCTTTTTGATGCCTTGGGGGAGATCACCCTCCCTCGTCTTGCGTCGCGTCTCGGTCCATCGTCCCATCGGCAGAACCAGGCCGACGGCATCAGCCGATCCCCCTTTCGGATCGGCCCCTTGCCTTCGGATCGCTCGGGATCGAGAGCCCATGAGCGCAAGCCATCGTTATCGACCGCACCCCCCTCGGACGGCAGACCGACCCGATCCGCTCGTCGGCGAGCCGTCGCGGTCCCGCCGTCTCGCGCGGCCGACGATCGCGGCCCTCGCCTTCGGGGTCTGTTTCGTCGCTCTCGGCGCCGATGCCGACGGCCCCTACGGCCGGCTCGTCACCGAGATCCGCATCGAGGGCAACGAGTCCGTCTCCGAGTCTCGCATCCGGGCCAAGCTCCTGACGCGGGCCGGCCGGCCCCTCGATCCCGACACGGTCGAGAGCGACTTCCGCTCGCTCAAAAATACCCAGTGGTTCTCCCACGTCCGCGCCACCTTCCTCGAAGACTCCGACCGCGGCGGCATCATCCTCCTCTACAAGGTCGAGGAAATGCCCGTCCTCGACGCCGTCGAGTTCCGCGGCCGCTGGGCCATCAGCCAGAAAAACCTTGAGGAAGCCACCGGCCTGAAGGCCGGCGCCCGCGCCGACGGCATCCGCGCCCGCTCCGCCGTCGCCCAGATCCGCCGCCTCTACGAGGAAAAAGGCTACCTCCAGGCCGAGGTCCGCCTGCTCGAAGGGGCCGAGGCCGGCGACAAGCGCGTTGTCTTCGAGATCTTCGAAGGGCCGAAGTTCAAGGTCGGCGCCGTCGACTTCGAGGGGAACACCGTCTTCTCCGACGCCACCCTCAAGACCAAGATCCAGTCCAAGCCCCCGATCCTCGGCTTCCTCGGCCCCGGCTACAACGCCGAAGGCCCCGAGGAAGACGCCCGCCGAATCGTCGAGGCCTACCAGGCCATCGGCTACTTCGAATGCCAGTGCACCCCCGTCACCCGCCATGGCAGCCGCGTCGGCGACCTTCGCCTCAGCTTCGTCATCTCCGAAGGCCCCGAGTACTCCGTCCGCGAAATCCGCTTTGAAGGCCAGGAACTCATCGCCGAGGAGGAACTGCGCGAAGGCCTGGTCCTCCACTCCGGCCAGCCCTTCCGCGACAACCTCCGCCAGCGCGACATGATCACCCTCACCGAGCGCTACACCGCCATCGGCTGCATTGATGTCGATATTGTTCCCGAACCCCGCTTCACCGATACCCCCGGCGTCGTCGATCTCGTCTACACCATCAACGAGGGGGACCGCTACCTCCTCGGCGCCATCAACATCAAGGGGAACGAACGCACCCGGGCGAAGGTTATCCTCCGCGAGCTGGCCGCCGCCGGTCTTTTACCCGGCGAGCCGCTCGACGGCCGCCGCATGGAAACCGCCCAGAAGCGCCTGGCCAACCTGAACTTCTTCGTCACCGACCCCCAACAGGGCGAGCCGATCAAGATGGCGATCTCCAATCGCCGAGGCCCCGACGCCCCCTACGGCGAGGTCGCCCTGCCCGACCTCGACGAGATCGTCCGCCAGGCCCGCTTCCAGACCCCCGACGAACCGCTCCAGCTCGCCCAGGTTCAACCGGCCGGCGACAACGCTCCCGTCCCTCTTGTCCACTACCAGCCCGCTCCCCAAACGCCGGAGGCCGATCCCTCCGTCCAGCGCGCTCGGTTCCAGGAGGTCGACGACCTCGGCCCCCCCGGCGGGGTGCCCGATCTGCCGCCGATCCCCCCCATCGACATCGAGCCCCTCGCCCCCGGTGATGGCCCCGCGGCCGTTGCTCCCTTCGGCTCCGGAGGCGCCTTCGAGCCATCCCCCGACGCCCTGCCGCCGATCGACGTGCCCCCGCTCGTCGAGCCGCTGCCGCCCGGCCTCGGCGGCCGACCGATGCCTCCGTCCGACGGAACGCCGCCCGGCACCTTTCCGTCCACGCCCGGCATGAACTTCTCCGACGTCGGCCCCGACCGCCAGGAGCCGTTCCCGAACCGTTCCTTCGCCGACATCGCCACCCAGGCCGAGCCCCGCGGCTCGGGCCGGTCGTTCGCCGACCTGGATGTCGAGGTCCAGGAAGCCCCCACCGGGCGCATTTTGCTGGGTTTCGGGGCCACCAGCTTCGGCGGCCTCAGCGGCAACTTCATCGTCCACGAGCGCAACTTCGACCTGTTCAACGTCCCCCGCTCGTTCCGAGAACTGCTCAACGGCCAGGCCTTCCGCGGGGCCGGCCAGGAATTCCGCCTCGAACTCTCCCCCGGCACCCAGATCAACCGCGCCGTCGTCAGCTTCCGCGAGCCCGACCTGTTCAATCAACGCATCGGTCTCAATACCTCCGGTTACGCCTTCTCACGCTTTTATCCCGACTTCTTCGAACAACGCGCCGGCGGCCGCTTCGCGCTCGGCAAGCAGTTCGGCACCCAGACCTACGCCGACTTCGCCGTCCGTGCCGAAAACGTAAATGTCTCCGGTTTCCAGACCCCCGCCCCGGCCGAGTTCTACGCCGTCTCCGGCAACACCTTCCTCACCACCCTCCGTCCCAGCCTCCACTTCGACAACCGCAACGACCCGTTCCTGCCCACCAACGGCTCGTACCTCGAATTCGCCTACGAACAGGGGTTTGGCACCTTCACCTTCCCGAAGTTTACGGTTGAAGGCCGCCAGCACTTCACCGTCTGGCAGCGCCCGGACATGACGGGCAAACATATCCTCAGCATGCGAGGCTTCTTCGGCATCTCCGGCCCCGACACCCCGCTCTACGAACGCTTCTATGCCGGCGACTTCCGCAGCCTTCGCGGCTTCGCCTATCGCGGCGTCGGCCCTTACGTCCTCGGCCAGAACGTCGGCGGCACCATGAGCCTGCTCGGCTCGATCGAGTACCAGTTCCCGCTCACCGCCAACGACCAGTTCCAGATGGTCGTCTTCTCCGACACCGGCACCGTCGAGAACGGCTACAGCATTTCCGACTACCGCGTCTCCGTCGGCACCGGCCTCCGCGTCACCATGCCCGCCCTCGGCCCCCTCCCCCTCGCCTTCGACATCGCCTTCCCCGTCGTCAAGGGCCCCGACGACCGCGAACGCATCTTCACCTTCTTCATCGGTGCCTTCTATTGATCCTTTATCCGGCCTTCCTTCTCCCCTCCCCGTGGGTGGCCCCGGTTGCTTGCAACCGGGGCGGCGCAGCCGCTAGAGGCTGACCCAGCCTGACTTTGGGATCTCTCGTCGCTCCGCGTCCCCCGGTTTGCGAGCAACTGGGGCGGCGCAGCGAGAGTCTCGGCTGCCGTGCAATGTTGAGATCATTGAACGAAAGGAGGCTTTTTGGAAAACCGGTTGCTCAACGGCCCGGCAGAGATCAAATTGGAGACATGTCGAATCGACCCATTGCGGACGAGGAACGCTACGTCCACTTCATCACCTTTTCCTGCGACCACCGGCGTCGACTGCTCGACCACGACCATCCCAGGAGGATCGTGCTGGGAGTCCTGAACGGGCAACTGACGCGGCAAGGTGCAACCTGCGTCGGCTTCGTGGTCATGCCCGACCACGTGCATGCCTTGATCTGGCTCCCCCGGACGCATCAGCTCAGCGCGTTCATGCACGAGTGGAAACGGCAGTCCAGCTTCCGCATTCGTTCGTGGTATCGGGACATGGACGCGGCGTATTTCAAGGAGATTGGCCACGGCGATCGCTTCTGGCAACCCAAATACTACGCCTTCGCGGTCCATTCACGGGCGAAGCTGGAGGAAAAGCTGAAATACATCCACCTCAACCCCGTGCGCGCGGGCCTGGTCGAGCGTCCCGTGGACTGGCCCTGGAGTTCGGCCCGCTGGTATGAACAAGGGCGATCGGTCGGCGTCCCGATTGGCTGGGTGGAGTAGCCTTACCGACAGGTGCCTGCCTCTTGCGGCTCCGCCGCCCCGGTTGGCGAGCAACCGGGGCCACCCACACATGCTTTTTGAACATTCCTGGGAATCCACCTCGGGCGGGTAGCCCCGGTTGCTCGCCAACCGGGGTCGCGAAGCGACGCGAGGCCACAATGAGACCTCGGGCGTTCCCTCACGCCTCTTGCGGCTGCGCGGGTGGCCCCGGTTGCTCGTCAACCGGGGTCGCGGAGCGACGAGCGGTCTCGGTGCGGCCTCCCGTCGCCTCTTGCGGCTGCGCCGCCCCGGTTGGCGAGCAACCGGGGCCACCCCCAGTCCGCCTGGGATTGGGCATGCCAGCCAATATAGTCGAAGAACGGATGCCCCAAGACCTGAAACCCGGCCCGCAACTCGTCGAGGGACCACAGGTGCTCCGTATAGTCATCCTGCGCGGACCCGCTGAAGCGGCTCAGGAGGTCGGTCACGAAATCGAAGACTTGTTCGTCGCCCGGATGTCTACCTGATACATCGGCCATGACCACGACCGCCGGCTCGCCACCAAACCGTTGGACCAGATCCGACCAATCCTCCGAATCGAATTCCCTGGATGCGTCGCGATAGAAATTGACGTACAGACAGGGATCACCGGCCGAGTTCACCAGCCACGGCTCCCACTGGGCAGGGTACGCTCGATCGAGGTACGTCGCGACTTCTGCCTCACTCGTGTCCCGGAGGAAGATGAAAACCGATCTCACCGTCGCCTCCCGAAGCCGCCGAAGACGTCGTAGACGGACGAACTTCCGCTTCCAAACACGCCTATTCGTCCACAGAACCCTATCCGCTCAGCCGATTCTCTCGCCATTCTTTCGGCGCGGCAAGCACATTCACGCTGAAACACGGACGAACACCAAGCAGCCAGCACCGAAGCCGATCGGGTTCACAAAGGGCACGGAGGAAGCCCCTCGGGCAACTTCGTGGGCCGATCCGGCCCGCGCGCCGGAAAAAGTGCTTAAACCCGCCCGTCGCCACGATGATATCAGGATACGGCCGATCATCGTCCAAGCACACGACCGTCCACCGCCCGAATCACGCCATGCCCCCGCTCCCGAGAGGCGATCCCCCATGAGCACGCACCACGATCACAACGCTAGCCAGGACCATCCCCGACCCGGACCCCGGACCGAGGAGGGCAAGGCCGCAAGCTCGGCCAACGCCACGACCCACGGCCTGACCGCCAAACGGCCGCTCTCCGAGGAGGAGGCCGAGCGGCTACGGGTCATCGTTGACCAGTGGACGGTCAAGGCCATGCCCGAGACGCCGCCGGAGGAGGCACTGATCGCGTCGGCAGCAATCGAATATGTGCGCTATTTGCGCTGCGTCGAGGCCGAGGAGTCGCGGCTCGGGCCGGCGATCAGGGACGCCGTGCGCGACTGGCGCGAGGCGCAGCGACACGCGATCCGGCGCAAGGCCCAGAACCTGCCGAACGACCCGGAACAGGTCGCCGCCGAGCTGCTCGAATCGGCCTTCGGCATCGATTGGATGCTGCGGCACTGGCGAAACCTGCTGGCACAAATCGACCGAGGGGCCGGCTGGACCGGCGACAACCTAATCCAGGCAATGCACCTGCTCGGCCACAAGGCCGCCGCGCCGACCGACCCGACGAGTCTGGCCGCCTCGCTCTGGCAATACGCCCTGACCGCCTTTCCGAAGGCGTGGAACCTCTCCGCCCCCCCGATCGGCGACCCCGAGGCCGTCGCCCGCATCCGAGCGAGTGTGCTCGACACGATCGCTCACCTCGAAACGCTCCGCCCCGTCGTCTGGGACGAGGTCGACGCCCCTCGTGAACGGGCCGTCGAGGCCGCCGCCCTCATCGACACGTCGAAGGAGGGGCAGCAACGCCACCGCTACCGCCGCGACGCCTCCCGCGACTTTCACCGCAGCCTCGCCGCGCTGACCCGCCTGCGCTCCGAACGCTCGAAGACCAACGCCCGAGAGTCGAAGCTGATGGAGTCGGCAGCCTCCCGGCGCGTCGAGACCCCGGCCTACGTCCCCCCGACGAGCCGCCCCGAGCCGCCCGCGCCGGAATCACGAAACGAACCCCCGCCGACGGCCGATTCTTCGGCAAGCGATCGACGCAACCCCTTCTCCGAACACGGGATGCCC
This sequence comes from Tautonia marina, assembly GCF_009177065.1. Taxonomy (NCBI): domain Bacteria; kingdom Pseudomonadati; phylum Planctomycetota; class Planctomycetia; order Isosphaerales; family Isosphaeraceae; genus Tautonia; species Tautonia marina. Next base: position 95,069 of record NZ_WEZF01000019.1, on the reverse strand, counting down.
CACGACGCCCCTGCCCCCGCCTCGCTCCCCGAGAGGCGCACCCACGGGCGCACCGAGGGGCGCACCCACGAGCGCACCGAGGCCGTTCGGACCGCCCCGGACGCTCCGGCCGGGCTCTCGAATCGTCCGACGACCCCCAGGACCACCACCGGGCGGAGTCATCCGGAGGGTCCGGCCCACGGGAATCCCCCGAGGCCGGGCAGTGAGCCGGGCGAGGCCGGCTCCACCGAGGTCAATAGCTCAACACGCTGACGATCTCCGTCGGCTCCAGCTTCGACCGGCCCCCGAGGAAGCCCAGCTCCATCAGGAAAGCGCAGGCCACCACCTCGGCCCCGGCGTTGCGGACCAGATCGCAGCAGGCTTTCATGGTTCCGCCCGTCGCCAGCACGTCATCGACCACGAGAATGCGCTTGCCTGGCTCCAGGGCGTCGCTGTGCATTTCGAGCCGGTCGGTGCCGTACTCCAGGTCGTACTCGGCGTGCACGGTCGTGAACGGCAGCTTGCCCGCCTTGCGAATCGGCACCAGGCCGACCCCCAGCGCCAGCGCCATCGGAGCCGCCAGTAGAAACCCCCGCGCCTCGGCCGCGGCAATGCCGTCAATCTTCCGACCCGAAAACGGTTCGGTCAGCCGATCGATCGCCACCCGGAACGCTCCCGGATCGGCCAGCAGCGGCGTGATGTCCTTGAACTGAATCCCCGGCTTGGGAAAATCGGGAATGTTGCGGATGAAGGCGTCGAGGTTGATGCCGTCGGGCGCGGTCATGCGGAAGCGTGCTCCGTGTGAGGCGTCGTCGTCTCAAAGCGAATCGGGTCGAATCAAAAGGTGCCGGCGTGTCGAGGCAGTCGGTCTCTCATCGCGCGTCGCGGCCCGCGGCCCCACCGACGGCCGCCGAGCGCGATCGGGCACGCTGCTCGCAGAAGCGCCGCCAGAGCTTCTTGAAGAAGGTCACTTCCCCCGGCTCCGACCGATCGATCGCATGCCCGAGGAACTGGACGAGGAATCCGCCATCGAACAGCAAAAACGCCAGCACGAAGACCGGCACCGACAGCAGGGTGACGTAGATGGGGATGTACAGCACCCCCAGAATCGTCGGCGGGATCGCCAGGATGTGCAGGACGAAGTTGACCGGCCGACGGTGTCGGGCGATCCAGTCCTGAACGACCGGGTCCGGCGAGAGCGGCGGGCAGATCATCGGTGCGAATCTCAACAGGTGTCCATGCAACGGGGGCGGTCCTGGTCGATCACGGCCTCGGCGATCGACACCAACGCTCGGGCAAACGTCTCGTACCGCGATCGGATCAACGCGGCGAGGGCATCACGGCCGAGAACAGGACGAAGCGTCCCGACCGGAACTCCCGATCGATCTGACCCGCAAACCACTCGACCGCATCGCTTGACGCTGGCAAGGGGGCTCGGTAGCTTGAACCCCTTACGCAACGTACTGGCCAGTAGCCAGGATAGCCACTCCTCGCCCTCGCTCGCAAGCCGCTCCCCCGCCCCGAGCCGCCCTTCGTCTCGCAACGGCCACGGCAACGGATCTCGGCGTTTGCGAGACGAAGGTCCCGTTCCGTTCCCCGGTCACTCCCTTTTCGCGAGACGAGCGAGCATCGCCCTCATGGCTTACGAAGTCACCCTCATCACCGGCGACGGTACCGGCCCCGAACTGGCCGAGGCCACCCGACGCTGCATCGACGCCACCGGCGTCAAGATCAACTGGGACGTCCAGGAAGCCGGCGTCGATGTCATGGAACGCCTCGGCACCCCCGTGCCCGATAGCGTCCTCGAATCGATCAAGCGCACTGGAGTCGCCCTGAAGGCCCCCATCACCACCCCCGTCGGCACCGGCTTCCGCTCGGTCAACGTCTACCTCCGCCAGGCGCTCGACCTGTATGCCTGCGTCCGCCCCTGCAAGATCTACGAGGGGGTCCGCACCACCTTCTCCGATCACAAGATCGACCTCGTCATCGTCCGCGAGAACACCGAAGACCTGTACGCCGGCATCGAGTTCGAGCTGGACAAGCCCGAAACGGCCGAGCTGATCGGCACCATCAAGCGCCTCGGCGGCAAGACCATCCGCCCCGACTCCGGCATCTCCATCAAGCCGATCTCCGTCGAGGGCTCGCGCCGGATCGTCCAGTACGCCTTCGACTACGCCCGCAAGAACGGCCGCAAGAAGGTTACCGCCGTTCACAAGGCCAACATCCTGAAGTTCTCCGACGGCCTCTTCCTCAAGACCGCCGAGGAGGTCGCCAAGCAGAACTCCGACATCGAGTTCGACGAGCGCATTGTTGACAATATGTGCATGCAGCTCGTCCAGAAGCCCGAACTGTACGACGTGCTCGTCCTGCCGAACCTCTACGGCGACATCCTCTCCGACCTCGGCGCCGGCCTCGTCGGCGGCCTGGGTATGGCCCCCGGCATGAACGTCGGCGACAAGGGGGCCGTCTTCGAGGCGACCCACGGCTCGGCCCCCAAGTACAAGGGCTTGAACAAGGTCAACCCGGTCGCCCTGATCCTCTCCGGCAAGCTCATGCTCGACTACCTCGGCGAAACCGACGCCGGCGCCCGCCTCGAAAAGGCCGTTGCCCAGGTCATCGCCGAAGGCAAGGACGTCACCTACGACATGAAGCCCCACCGCGACGACCCCACCGCCGTCGGCACCTCCGAGATGGCCGACGCCATCATCAAGGCCATGGGCTAAGCGATCGGCCTTGGTTTTGATCGCTCCGGAATGAAAACCAGGGGAGGCTGGGGTCACCTCGACCCCAGTCCCCCTTTCCTCCATCGCATCGAACACTTGGGTCGAGACGCTCCCAGTCCTCTTCCCAAGTTCCCAGGAAGTCCGTCCATGGAAGTAGCCTCCAAGCTCGGCGGCCTTGCCGCGATCCTGGTCGGCGGCTTCATGACCTTCATGGCGTTCGGTTTCACGACGCTCAGCGGAGGAGATCGCGACACACCTCCCCCATCGCCCTTGATCGCCCGACTGCTCAGCGATGACGAACTGGGGCCGCTCCTGTTCGGTGGCATTCTGCTCGGCCTCGCCGGCCTCTGGCTGGCCTTCCGAAAGCCCGATGCTCCCTCCTGATGAGGCTGTCAGAACTTCGGCTCCGGTCGATCCTCGACGAGCGATCACATCGGGACACTCTCATGGGTGGAAGCCATCATCGAGCGTGGTTCCTCGCCGCAGGACTTGACTTCTGGATCCTGTGGCTCGGTTGCTGGGCGGCCACGGTTCTGCCTGGGGCTCCAGCTGCCACCATTCATTGGATCCTGGGCAACCTTCTGGCGGCACTGACCGGCGTTGCGATCGGAGCGACCCTGGTTCGCCAGACTCATGACTGAGGGGCTCAACCGTTCCCGCCAACGCTGGGTTCTGAATCCCGGGGGGCTTGCCCACGCCCGAGGCAGGCCACGCCAACGTGGCCAGGGCACCCCTCAGCGTTTATCATCACGTCCAGGGCCACCGGAGGCCTGGCCCCAGTTCGTGCTCTGGAAGCCCTTGCCATGCCCCACGTCGTCTTGCTCGGAGACTCGATCTTCGACAACGCTGCGTATGTCCCCGGTGGGCCGTCGGTCCTCGATCATCTCCGGAAGCACCTGCTCCCCAGTTGGAGGGCCACCCTGCTGGCGGTTGATGGCTCGGTGACCGAAGACGTGGCCCGACAGCTCAAGGAGCTTCCCCGAGACGCCACCCATCTGGTCGTCAGCACGGGAGGCAACGACGCCCTCGGCGCCCGCTCCTGGATCCTGCACGAGCCGGCCGAATCGGTGGCCGGGGTGCTGACCGCCCTGGACGGGATCCGAGAGGCGTTCCAGGCGACCTATCGGACCATGCTCGACCAGCTTCGATCGTTCCACAGGCCGGTTGCCGTCTGCACCATCTACGATGCCATCCCCGGCCTCTCCCCCGCCGAGCGGGCCGGGCTGGCCCTGTTCAATGAGACCATTCTCCGGGAGGCGTCCCGCGCCATCGTCTCGGTGATCGACCTCCGCCTGGCGTGCAACGACCCGGACGACTTCTCGCCACTCTCCCCCATTGAGCCCTCCGCCTTCGGTGGGAGCAAGATCGCTCGCCTGATCCGTCGGGTTGTGGCCGAGCAAGACGTCTCGAACCTCGCCGCCCGCATCTACCGTTGATCGTTCGTTCTCCCTCACCGCGCCAAAGGACCGTCCACGGATGGATCGCATCGCCTTTCACCGACTCATCCGGGGCGAAACCCGAGGCCCTCGTGCCACCCTGGCCAGGGCCGTGCTCCGCGTCGCCGCCGAAGGTTACCGCCTCGGCATCACCTCCCGGAACGCCCGGTTTGATCGCGGCCGGGGGGTCGAACGGGCCGAGGTGCCGGTCGTCGCGATCGGCAACATCACCGTCGGCGGCACCGGCAAGACGCCGATGGTCGAATACGCCTGCCGACACTTCCGCGCCCTCGGCCTTCGGGTCGCCATCCTCAGCCGAGGCTACGGCGCCACCGAGGGCCTGAACGACGAGGGACTCGTCCTCGACGCCAACCTGCCCGACGTGCCCCACTTCCAGGACCCCGATCGCCTGTCGTTGGCTCGGATCGCCGTCGAGGAGTGCGAGTCTCAGGTTCTTGTGCTCGACGACGGCTTTCAGCACCGCCGGCTCGCCCGGAACCTCGACATCGTCCTGATCGACGCCCTCGACCCATTCGGCCTCGGCCACCTCTTGCCCCGGGGTTTGCTCCGCGAGCCGATCCGATCCCTCCGCCGCGCGGGAGTGGTCGTGCTTTCGCGGGCCGACCTTGTCTCCCCCGACGATCGCCGCGCGATTCGAGCCGAGGCCGAACGCCACGCTGGCCCCCTGCCCTGGGCCGAGGCGCGTCACGCCCCTCGCGACCTGATCGACGACGAGGGTCAGGCGTTTCCCCTCGACCTTGCCCGATCAGGCCCGGTCGTTGCCTTCTGCGGGCTCGGGAATCCGGAAGGGTTCCGCCGCACCGTGCTCGGCCTCGGCGCGGACCTCGTCGCCTTTCGGGCGTTCCCCGACCATCACCCGTACGATCGCTCGGATGTTGATTCCCTCATTGCCTGGGCCCGCGAGCATCAGGCCAGCCTGGCCTTGACCACGCAGAAGGATTCGGTCAAGCTTCGCCTCGACCGGTTGGGGCCGGTTCCCCTCCGCGCGGTGCGGATCGGTCTGGAACTGCTCGACGGCGCCGACCTCCTCGACGCCTCGCTCGACCGGATCGCCGCGATGGCTCCTCCCGACCCGGAGCCGTAACGCTCGCCCGCCGCCTCCCCCCTTCCGACTTCGGGAAAGGATTCCCCGATGCGGATCGTCGTCTTCTGCCCGAACCTCGTCGGCGACACCGTTATGGCCACGCCGACGTTGCGAGCCCTCCGCCAGGGGTTCCCCTCTGCCCGGATCACCGCCTTGATCAAGCCGAACGTCGCCCCGACGCTCGACGGCGCCCCCTGGCTCGACGAGCTGATCCGCTTCCATCCGAAATCGGCCGAGCCCGAGCAGCGCATGCCCGGCGTCATCGCCCGGTTGCGTGACGAGCGGTTCGACCTCGCCGTCTTACTGCCCAACTCGATCCGATCGGCCCTCATGGCCTGGCTTGGCGGCGTTGAGCGGCGGGTCGGCTACGCCCGAGGGGGCCGCGGCCTCCTGTTGACCGACCACCTACACGCCCCCCGCGATGCTCGGGGCCGCTTCACTCCCGTGCCGATTGTCGAGTACTATCTCGCCCTTGCCCGGCACCTGCAATGCCCGGTCGATTCCCTTGCCTGCGAGCTGTTCACGACCGTTGCCGACGAACAGGCCGCCGACCTCGCCTGGCAACGGCTCGGCCTGCTCGGTGATCGCCCGGTCGTCTGCCTGAACACGGGAGGCGCCTTCGGCCCCGCGAAGAACTGGCCCGATGCCCACTTCGCCACCCTCGCCCGGCGGCTGGTCAGCGAGCTGGGGGTGAAGATCCTCGTCGTTTGCGGTCCCGCCGAACGGGCCTCGGCCCGCGCGATCGTCGCTGGAGCCGCGCATCCCGACGTGGTCAGCCTGGCCGATGAACCGGTGAGCATCGGCTTGACCAAGGCCAGCGTCCGCCGATCGGCCCTGCTCGTCACCACCGACTCCGGCCCCCGACACTTCGCCGCCGGCTTTGGCGTGCCGGTGGTCAGCCTGTTCGGCCCGACGCACATTGCCTGGACCCGCACCTATCACCCCCTGGCCATTCACCTGCAACAGCCCGTTCCGTGTGGTCCTTGCCAGAAGCCCGTTTGCCCGCTCGGCCACCATCGTTGCATGACCGAGCTGCACCCCGATGCCGTCTTCGAGGCCAGCCGACGCCTCCTCTCCCGGCCGTCCGCCCGCCGCGCGGCCTGATGTTTCGTTTGATCGATCCGGAGCATTCCCAATGTCCACCTGGCTCATCACCGGAGGCTCCGGATTCCTCGGTCGTCATGTCTTGAATCAAATCAGTGCTTCAGATCTTCGAATCTCTCGCGTTTTGGTCCTCGGCCGTCGCTTCCCCGACAACTGGCCCGCCGAGTCCTTTCTTCGCGCCGATCTGAACGACCCCGCCGGCCTCTCCCGAGCCCTCATCACCGTTCGGCCGTCGGTGATCCTTCACCTCGCCGGCCAGACCCCCCCGGCCGACGAGGCGAACCTGCACCGTGTCAACGCGGGCGGCACGCTCGCCTTGCTCCGGGCCTTACACGCGATCGGCCGCCCGTGTCGGGTCATCACCGCCGGATCGGCCGCCGAGCTGGGGCCCGTGCCCGAAGCCTCCCTCCCCGCCGACGAGTCCACTCCCTGCCGGCCCGACTCCCCCTACGGCCTGAGCAAGTGGTTTGCCTCCCAGGCCACCGTCGCCAGCCCCAGACCGATCGAGGGGATCGCCGCCCGGATTTTCAACCCGATCGGCCCCGGCATGCCTGCTTCTCAGGCCTTTGGACGCTTTGCCGCACAGCTCGCCGTGCCGAGCCCTGACCCGCTGCGCCTGCAAACTGGCAATCTCGACGCCCGCCGCGACCTGATCGACGCCCGAGACGTGGCCGACGCTCTCATCGCCCTCGCCCTCCGAGGCCATCCGGGACGGGTCTACCACGTCGGCACCGGCAGGTCTCACCGTATCGGCGACGGTCTCGATCGCCTCATCGCTCTCAGTGCTCGCCGCGTGATCGTCTCCTCCGACCCAACCCCGGGGCCCGGCCCGATCGACTCCCGAGCCTCGATCGCCGCCATCGAGCGCGATACCGGCTGGGCCCCTCGCATCCCGATTGACCAGAGCCTGGCCGACCTCTGGAACTCCGTTCGATCCCGATCTCTCCGGCCTGACGCTCCACACGTCAGCCCTGCTCCACCAGCCCACCGCGCCGAATCGTCAACGCTCGCCCGTCCCCCAGCGACCGACTGACCTTGACCGTTCTCCCAAACCCCCCGACAATCCCGCCCAAGCGGTCCAGGGAGCGGACCGCGCATCCGATTCGCTTCACGTCCAAGGAGGGCGACGCGGTGATCCCCCGCCATCGATCGCTGATCGCCATTCTCGTGCTGACCGCCTTGCTGCAGATCGTGGGGATGATCCGCACGCCGCTCCCCTCGCAAGACGGCCTGAAATTCATCCGGATCGCCCGCGAGTTCGGCGAACAGCCCTGGGCCGACGTGGTCCGCAATGCCGACCAGCACCCGCTCTATCCTGCCCTCATCGCCACCCTGCACCCAGCCATCGCCCCCCGGATCGCCAACGGCCCCGATTCCTGGCGGATCGCCGCCCAGGCCGTCTCGATGCTGGCGATACTCGCCGCCATTCCCCTGGTCTTCGCCCTTGCTCGTCGTTGCGTCGGTCGGCGATCGGCCCTGCTCGCCACCTTGCTGTTCCCGATCATCCCCCTCTTTGCCGAACTTGGGCACGAAACCCTCAGCGATGCCACCGCCTTGCTGTTTGCCGTCGCTGCCCTCGCCTTCGGAACGCAGGCCCTGACCACCGGCCATTCCCGGTCCGCAATCGCTTGCGGACTCTGCGCCGGTCTTGGCTATCTCGCCCGGCCCGAGGTCGCCGTCGTGCCGGTGGTCGTCCTGGCGGGAGGCTTCGTGAACCGCCTGGAACGCATGATTCGGGCATCACGCAAGCATTCGATGGAGCGGGATGGCACGCCGATCCTGCCCCCCCCTCATCTCGGACTGGCGGCATCGCTCCAGAAGATCGCGTTGCTGGTACTCCCCTTCGTGGTCCTGATCGGTTCCTATGCCGCCGTGAAGGGAACGGTGTCCGAGAAGCTCTCGCTCCGAGTCGCCACCGGTCTGGGAGATGGCACTGGCGTCTCGCGGAGCGTGCCGCTCTGGGTTCCTCCGGGCCTCGACGACCCGCGCTGGGACTTTGCGCCAAAGGAAGAATCGGACGCCCCCGGTCGGCTTGGCCTGCTTCCCGCCTCAGTTCTCGTGGCTCGGCGCGCGACCGAGGCGAGCGTTTGGGTGCTCATCCCGCTGGCCTGCTGGGGAGCCTGGCACCACCGCGGCCCTCGCCGATCACGTCCGGCCCGCCAGGCCCTCGGCCTGCTCGCGGTCGGATTCCTGGTCATCCTGATCCGACACACGATGACCACCGGGTATCTGTCCGATCGGCACTGCGCTCTGTTCGTGGTGGCCGTCTTGCCGTGGTCGGCTTTCGGGCTGCTCGATCTGGCTCGACGGTGGGCCGATCGTCGCGCACTCGCTCCAGCACGTCGGCAACGGCTGGCGAGACTGGCCCTTGCCCTGCTCCTCGTCGGTGTCGTGGCCCTTCAGCTCAAGCCCGGCCACGCGAGCCGATGGGGCTACCAGCAGGCCGGCCAGTGGCTCGCCCAGCGCGCCGGACCGGGCGATGCCGTGCTCGATACCCGAGGCTGGGCCGCCTTCGTCTCCGACCTGCGGTCGTACGGACCCTGGCACATTCGCCAGGCATTGACCGACGAGAAGCTCGCTTATATTGTCATCTCTGACGACGAATTGACCGCTGAGAGCCGCCGCGCCGAGACGCTCGCCGCCTTGCTCGACTACGCCGCCGTTCCCGTCGCCGCCTTTCCCGAACGGCAAGGGGGCGACACCATCGGCGTCCACGTCTACCGCTTCGCTCAGCCCGAGTCGTGGGAGGGAATCCTTCGATGAACTCACCGCCAAGCTCCCCCGCCGGCTCCCTGGTTCAGCGCCTCACGCAGGGCACCCGATGGGCCTGGCGATCGCCGAGCCACGGCGACCGCTTGCCGCCCGACCTCGACGCGATCGTCATGCAGATCCAGTCCGACGACCGCCTCCACGCGAAGCAGGGCCGCTCCACCTGCCGCGTTCGCTTCGACGCCCCCAGCGGCCCGCTCACCGTCTACCTGAAGCGGCATTACCAGCTTCCCTGGCCGACCCGACTCGCCGCCCTGCTCCACCCCGACGGCCGCCACTCTCCCGCCGGGGCCGAGTGGCGTCACCTGCACCGGGGACGCGAGCTGGGCCTCCTCGTCCCCGAGCCCGTCGCCGCGGGCGAGGCCATCGGCCCCTGGGGACAGGTGCAAAGTTACTTGATGGTTGAGGAACTCACCGGTTTCCTCCCGCTCCACGAAGCCATCCCGAGCATGATGGATCGCCTTGATCCACCGGCCTTCGCCGCCTGGAAACGACGACTCATCAACGGCATGGCCGAGCTGACCGCTCGCCTCCACCACGCCCGATCATTCCATAAAGACCTGTATCTTTGCCATTACTACATCGACCCTGAGCGAAGCGATTCTCCCCTCTACCTCATCGACCTGCACCGCCTCGCCTCGCACCGCCTGTCGAGCGTCTGGTGGCGGTGGAAAGACCTGGCGCAACTGCTCTTTTCCACGATCGACGTCGAGGGGATCGACGACCGCGACCGGCTTCGCTTCTGGCTTCGCTATCGTCAACGAATGAACCTGAGCTGGCCTGATCTCGATGCCCGCGTTATCCAGGCTCGGGCCGCTCGGTATCACGCGCACAATCTCAAGAAGGTTCGCGGTGGCTGACCCTTCAGACCGTGCGACCGATTCGGACCACCGCCTCGGGAGGGCCTCGATGCATCTTGCGATCACCTTTCAACGCGTCGATCCGTCGAAGGGAGGCGCCGAGACCTACGTCGCCGACCTCTGCCGACGCCTTGTCGAGCGCGGCCACCGGGTTGACCTGTACACCGCCTCCTGTGCCGACGGAGCCGTGCCCCCCGAGGTGCGCATCGTCCCCGTGGCCGCCCACGGCCCGACTCGCTGGGCTCGCATGCTCCGCTTCGCCCGCAACTCCGAATCCGCGATCCGCCAGGGATCGTTCGATTGCTCGGTCGGATTTATCAATACCTGGCATCACGACATCATCATCCCCCAGGGGGGCATCCATCCCGCCAGCCTCGACCACAACGCCCGACGCTTCCCCGAAGGCTGGCGGCGCTCCCTTTACCGCCTCAGCAAGCGAGCGAACCCGAAGGACTGGCTCTACCGATCCATCGAGCGCCGCCAGTACGACCCCCGGCGCGCCGCCCGAGTTGTCGCCGTCAGCCGCTTTGTGCAAGGGCATCTCGAACGGCAATACCACGTCCCGGCCGATCGCATCCGGGTGATTCCCAACGCGATCGACGCGTCCCGGCTTCAGGTCGAGGATCCTCTCTCGGCCCGTCGCGCCTTCCGGTCGCGGCTCGGACTGCCCGACGATGCCCTGATCTCCCTGTTTGTGGCGCACAACTTCCGCCTCAAGGGGCTCGATCCCTTGCTCGATGCCCTTCGGCTCCGGCTCGATCGCCAACCCGGCGCCCGCCCCGTTCACCTGGCCGTCTGCGGCGGGGGCAAGCTCGCCCCATACCGTCGCAAGGTTGAGGCCCTGGGCTTGCAAGACACGGTCCACCTCATCGGTTTCGAGCGCGACATCCGGGAAGCCTTTCACGGTTCCGATGCCTTTGTGCTGCCCAGCTATTACGACCCCTGCTCGCTCGTCGTCTTCGAGGCCCTCGCCTGCGGCTTGCCGGTGATCACCACCGCCACCAACGGCGCAGGAGAGGTCATCACCCCGGGTGTCGAAGGGTTCGTCATCCCCCGAGCCGACGACTTGCCCGCCCTCGCCGACGCCCTCGACGCCCTTTGCGACGACGAGCACCGCCGAACCATGTCGCAGGCGGCGACCCGGTTGGGCCAGGCTCAATCGTTTGATGTTCATCTCAATCGCTTGATCGCGCTTTTTGAAGACGTGGCCGCCGAACGCTCTGCCGCTCGCACAACGCACCGGCCGACCCGTCCCCGACCCACCGCCGCCGCCTGACCTCGCCAGGCTCGGCCGTTCTCTCGACGGAGGATTCCCAAGGATGCAGGCAATCGTACTGGCAGGTGGCAAGGGAACCCGGCTCCGCCCCTTCACGCACGTCTTCCCGAAGCCGCTCATGCCGTTGGGAGAGCGCGAGCCAATGCCGATTCTGGAGGTCGTCCTCCGCCAGCTCGCACGGCACGGCTTCCATGATGTAACCATCATTACCGGATATCTGACTGAGTTGATCGAGGCTTTCTGCGGCAACGGCCGTCGCTTCGGCACCTCGATCGACTATCAGCGCGAGGTCACTCCGCTCGGCACCGCGGGCGGTTTGGTCCTGGTCGATCGGCCAAAGGAACCCGTTCTCGTCCTCAACGGCGACATCCTCACGACACTCGACTTCTCGGCAATGGCCAGTTTCCACCGCTCGCAAGGGGCCAAAGCAACCATCGCCTCGTTCCCTCGAACGGTGCGGATTGATTTCGGCGTCCTCGAATTCGCCAACGATCCGCATGTGCTGGCTGGATACCGCGAGAAGCCCGAATTCTCGTTTCAGGTGAGCATGGGTCTTTATATGCTCGACCCTGTGGCCTGGGATTTTCTCGCCCCCGGCCGCGAGCTGACCATGCCCGACCTGCTGGAACAGATGCGCGCCGCCGGCCATCCCGTGCACTGCTTCCGCCAGGACTGCACCTGGCTCGACATCGGCCGCCACGACGACTACGCCGCCGCCAACGAGATGTTCGAGGCCCGCCGCCCCGAGTTCCTCGGCCTTCCCGACCGACCCCGGCTCAAGATCGGATGACCCCGACGATGACCCTTGCCCTCTGCTTCCTCGCCGTCGTCCTGGCCTACCTCATCGGGTCGATCCCCTTCGGCTACCTCGTGGCCAGGGGGGTCAAGGGGATCGACATTCGCACCGTCGGTTCCGGAAACGTCGGCGCCACCAATGTTGGTCGCATTCTCGGATTTCGTTATTTTGTTCTGGTGATGATGCTCGACCTGCTCAAGGGGCTGGGGCCGACCCTCGGCTTCCCGCTGCTGGTCGAGGCGATCACCGGCCGGGCGGTTCCCGTCCTGTCGGTCCCGGTTGCCCTGGCGGCGATCCTCGGGCACAACTTCTCTGCCTTCCTCCGCCTCCGAGGTGGCAAGGGGGTGGCCACCAGCCTCGGCGCGGTCATCGCGCTCGACCCCGTCGCCGCCCTGGCCGCGGCGGTGGGCTTCGTCATCGTTCTGGTCATCACCCGATATGTGTCGATGTCTTCGATCCTTGGCGGGACGGTCTTCGTGATGGTCCACTTTGCCAGGCAATCGCTACCGATGACCGCCTCGGATCTTCCCCTCGCCCTCCTGATCGTGGTGCTTTATCTCATGTTGATCTACCGCCACCGATCGAATCTTTCTCGCATCCGCGCCGGCACCGAGTCGAAGGTCAGCTTCGGCAAACGCTCGTCCGATCGCGACGGCCGCGCCTGGCCGATTCTCCTGGCCGTGGTCGTGCTGCTCGGCGGAGCCTCGCTGGGTGCCTCGACCCTGCTCGACGCCGACCGACGCGCCCCGTCCCTTCGCCTCGGCTCGGCCGAGCTAACTGAGGTCGCGCGTTTCCGCACCGGACATCAACGCGCCGGTGCGCTGGCGTTCGCCGATGAAGGCCGCCTGCTCGTCGTTGCCTGTCCGCGTTACAATCGCCTCGTTCTCTTTCAGATTGACGAACATGATAACGTGTCGTTGACAAATGATCTTCTGCTTCACGGCCGTCCCGTTGCGGTTTACGAAGAGGGGGATCGGCTGTTCGTACTGCAACGTCCCACCGGCGACGACCGGCATCTGGAGGCCGGCTACTGGGAAGCCTTCTCGCACGCCGGCGAGCCGCTCGGCTCGAAATTCCGGATCGGCTGGGACCCGGACGACTTCACCTTCAGCCCCGACGGTCGCCTAGCGTACGTCCTCACCTCCGGGCGTTCCGAAGGAGGAGACGAGAGCAAGCCCGCCCCGGCCCTGGTGGTCGTCTCGGTCGGTGATTCCACGGAGGAGCATGAGATCGTTGCTCAGCTCGAATTTCTCGAACCCAACGACGACCCCGAGCGGATCATTCTGTCCGACTCCGGTCGGTTTGCCGCCGTCGTCCTGGGCCAATCGCAAACCATCGCCTGCGTCGATCTTTCCGACTCGACCGCTCCCGTGATCACCGGCCGCGTTCCGCTAGCCACTCGAGAGGTTCCGTACCTCTCTGCCACGCCCATCGACGACGATGAAATTCTCATGCCCGTCGCTTCCAATCGTGATACGCTTTTGATTCCCGAGCCTCCCGGGACCGATGGCCCCTTGCTCGTGACTACCCTACCGTACGGCTCGGCACTCGAACTGGTCCACGGTCGCCACCGTCGGGCGGTCGGTCAGCTTCCCTTGAAAGGCCCCTTGAACTTCGGCACGATCATTCCGATCGGCCTGGCCTACAGCGCCGATCGTGGGCTCCTGGCCATCTCCGATCGTTCCGGAGGGGTCCGACTCGTCTCCTTCCGCGACCAGCAGGCCGATTCCCTCGCCTCGGCAGCGAATCCGACCTCTGAGACGCCAACCCGTTGAGGGGCTTCGTTCCCTTCTCTCGGCGGTACCCATCGCGTCCCTTTCCGACTACACTGGATGAGGAATCACGACGCAGGGATTTCGAATGCGGGGAAGACCTCCATCCTCCCCGCAGCCCGAGAGGCTCACCCATGCGGGACGACTGGCCCGGGACGCTTGACGACCCCGGAGGCGATGCGCTCCGGGGTCGTTCTCGCCTGCAACCCCCTCGTTTTTGCCCCGGATGCGCCAGGCCGAGACGCGCGAACCACGCCGACCTCTGCCCCGAGTGCGGCGACCGGCTTCAGCCGCAGGGGTATTGCACTGTCTGCGAATCCTTCTGGCCCCTTCCGGCCGACGCTCCCTGCCCGAAGCACGATCTGCCCCTCGCCCACGAACCTCCCGAGCCGTTGCTTACCCTGGCCGACCACCAGCCGATCGACTGGGTCACCGTCGGCTCGTTCCCGCTTCCCTTTCAGGCCGAAGCCGCCCGCATTCGACTCGACGCCGAGGCCATTCCCACCCTCATCGACGGCCACCGCATGGCCTCTCACGGCTATCACCTCCTCTCCGGAGGCATCCGCCTTCAGGTCCCTCGCGCCCTGGCGCAGGACGCCCGCATTATCCTGTCGCAATCCTGGTCCGTTCCCGCCGACGACGAGGACGAGGATGACGACGACTGGGACGAACCAGCCCGGTCGATCGACCCGAGTTCCGACATCACCGACTGGCGATCAACCCTGGTCTTCTGGGGAGTCGTGCTGTCGCTTCTGGTGGTCGTCGGGGGCCTCATCGGCCTCATTCGATCCTGAATTGCACGAGGATCTCTCGCCATCGGTCCGAGTCGCCCGACCTCTCCTTCCTTGTCGATCCCGCGCGGAGCGACTCGACAATCCTCGCCGCATCGGTCATGCTGGAATTCTGTTGAACACCACGGCGAGCGTCATCGTCCTCGATTCCACCGAGCCCCGTGTCGTTGGAATCGATTGATCGTTTTTTCACGGGCTCGCTTGCTCGCCCGCCCGCGCCGGAGGCACCGACCGATGCAGCCGATCCTCCCCGCTCGATTCGTCCTGCCTGCCACCCTTTCCCTTCTGCTGCTCCCGGCCTCCGTTCCCCTGCACGCCCAGGATGCAAACGACCCGAACGACCCGCGATCGGTCGCCTTTTTCGAGACGCACATCCGGCCGATCCTCGTCGAGCGTTGCGTCTCCTGCCACGGTCCCGACCAGCGCAAGGGGGGGCTTCGCCTCGACTCGAAGGCCGCCGTCTTCGACCTTGGCGGCGATTCCGGCCCTCCCATCGAGCCCGGCGATCCGGACGCGAGCCTGCTCATCGAGGCCATTCGCTACGACTCCTTCGTGCAGATGCCCCCCTCGTCGAAACTGCCCGACGCCGAGATCACCCGGCTCACCGACTGGATCGCCCAGGGAGCCGTCTGGCCCGACGAGGCCGCCCCGAGTGGAGCCGCCGCCGCCCCCAGCCCGGCCGACCCCTTCGACCTCGCCGCCCGAGCCTCGCACTGGAGCCTCCAGCCGATCGCCGATCCCCCCCTTCCCGCCGTCGATCGGACCGACTGGCCCCGCAACCCGATTGACCGCTTCCTCCTTGCTCGCCTCGAAGCCGAGGGACTTGCGCCTGCTCCCGAGGCCGAGCGCCACACCCTGATCCGCCGCGCCTCGATCATCCTGACCGGCCTTCCCCCCACCCCCGAACAGCTCCGCGCGTTTCTTGACGACGACGCGCCCGACGCCTTCGATCGCCTCGTCGATCGCCTCCTGGAATCCCCCCAGTACGGCGAACGCTGGGCGCGACACTGGCTCGACCTCGTTCGCTTTGCTGAGACCTCGGGCCACGAGTTCGATTACGACATCCTCACCGCCCACCGCTATCGCGACTACGTCATCCGATCCTTCAACAACGACGTCCCTTATGATCAGTTCGTCGTCGAACACCTCGCCGGCGATCTGCTCGACGATCCCCGCCGCCATCCCGACACCGGCACGAATGAGTCAATCCTCGGAACGATGGCTTATTTCTTCGCCGAGGGAACACACTCGCCGGTCGACGTGACCGAGGAAATGCGCACGCGCGTTGATAACCAGATCGACGTCCTGAGCAAGACCTTCCTCGGCCTGACCGTCGCCTGTGCCCGCTGCCACGACCACAAGTTCGACGCCATCACCACCCGCGATTACTACGCCCTTGCCGGCCACTTGCAAAGTACCCGCCATCAGTACGCCGTGATCGACGCCCCCGAGGTCTTCGATACCCCCCTGACCGAGCTGGACGCCCTTCGCAACGCCCTCGCCGCCGAGGCCGAGCCTCCGGCCCCGCGACGAGCCCCCTCTCCCCCTCCTCGCAGCGGCGACACCCTGTTCGAAGACTTCTCCTCGTTCGCCTCCTGGTTCCCCTCCGGTCACGCCTTCGGCCCCCGTCCCACCCGATCCGGCGACGTGACGGTCGACCCCGACGGCAACCTCCTGCTCCTGGGTCCCGGCTGGGCTCAGAGCGGCGCGATAGCCCCCGGCCTGGTCGGCGTGCTTCGATCGAAGACCTTCACCATCGATCAGCCTTATGTTCACCTGCTCGTTTCCGGGACATCCGGGCGTGTCAATCTGGTGATCGATGGCTTCGAGAAAATTCGGAGCCCCATCTACGGCGGCTTGACCCGCGCCGTCAATCACGGCGACGAGCCCCGATGGCTCACACTCGACGCCTCCATGTGGCTTGGCCATCTCGCCTACCTTGAACTGGCCGATGGCGCCTCGTCCGACTACACCGGCGCGACCTCGTCCCTCATTCCGGGCGATGGACACCTTGCGGTTGGCCGGATCCTCCTGTCCGATCACCGCGAACCCCCGGTCATCCCCCCCACCGCCGCCACCGGACCGATCCTGGGCCGAATCCCTCGCGCCTCGCTTTCCGACGACGCCTCCTCGCTCGTCAACCGATACCTGGAGATCACCGCCTCCCTTCCCGAACCGACCCTCGCCCTCGCCGCCGCCGACGGAACCGGCATCGACGTGCCGGTGCACATCCGGGGCAGTGCGAAGAACCTTGGCTCGGTCGTCCCCCGCGCCTTCCTCGAAGTCCTGGGGGACGAGGCCCCCGACCGCCTGACCCTCGCCCGACGCATTGCCGACCCAGCCAACCCCCTCACCGCTCGCGTGCTGGTCAACCGCCTCTGGGCGCACCACTTCGGCCGCGGCCTCGTCGCCTCTCCCGACGACTTCGGCGTGATGGGCTCCCCTCCTTCGCATCCTGAGCTGCTCGACTGGCTTGCCTCCGAGTTCATCCGCTCCGGCTGGTCGATCAAACACATGCATCGGCTCCTCATGACCTCATCCGCCTTCCGGATGTCCAGCCACCCCCGATCCGAAGCCGACACCATCGACCCCGACAACCTGTTGCTCCATCGCGCCAACCTTCGCCGTCTCGACGCCGAGGCCCTGCGCGACACCATGCTGTTCCTCTCCGGACGCCTTGATGCCACCCTCTACGGCCCCAGTGTTCCCACCCATCTGACTCCCTTCATGGAAGGCCGCGGACGCCCCCGCGAATCCGGCCCGCTCGACGGAAGCGGACGCCGAAGTCTTTATTTGAACATTCGTCGCAACTTCCTTTCCCCCTTCCTCCTCGCCTTCGACTTTCCCAAACCCGCCACCACCCGAGGTCGGCGCGATTCCTCCAACGTTCCCGCGCAGTCCCTCGCCCTGATGAACGATCCCTTCGTCCTCGACCAGGCCCACCGCTGGGCCGACCGCGCCACCGCCGATTCCTCCCTCTCTCCTGACGCCGTGGTCGAAACCCTCTACCTCGCCGCCTTCTCCCGCCCCCCCACCGACGCCGAACGCTCCCGCGCTCTTGCCTTCCAGTCCTCCTCCTCTTGGGCCGACCTCTGCCACGCCCTTTTCAACGCCAAGGAATTCCTCTATCTCGACTAACCTTCCGGCCCCCTCTCCCCGCGGGCGGGGAGAGGGCTGGGATGAGGGGGCCCCCAGCCTTGCACCATCGCCCCAGGGCCATCCACTCAACGCTCAACACGCGAACGACTGTTGATCCGATTTGCCCCTCGATCCTCCCTTGCCGACCGCCGCCGATTGGAGACTCGCCATGAGCCGCCTTGCCTCTCCCCTCTCACGTCGAGCCCTGCTTTCCCGCGGCGCCAACGGCTTCGGTGCGCTGGCGCTCACTTCCTTGCTCACCGACTCCGCCTTCGGTTCCCTGCTCGCCCCCTCAACCGAAACTGACACCAATCGCCCGGCCACCACCCTCCATCACCCACCGAAGGCAAAAAGCGTCATCTTCCTCTACATGGACGGCGGCCCCTCCCAGGTCGATACCTTCGACCCCAAGCCCCGCCTCACCCGAGAGCACGGTCAACCCATCCAGACCCGCGTCGAACCGACCCAGTTCAACGACGTCGGCGCCGTCCTCGGCTCTCCCTGGGCCTTCCGCCGTCGAGGAGAGAGTGGCATTCCCGTCAGCGACCTCTTTCCCCACGTCGGATCATGCGTTGATGATCTGGCGATCATCCGATCGATGGTCTCGAACTTTTCGGAACACACCAACGCCAACTATTTCCTTCACACCTGTCACGGCCAGCAAGGGCGTCCGAGCGCCGGTTCGTGGATTACCTACGGCCTCGGCTCCGAAAGTCAGGATCTCCCCGGCTTCGTCGTCCTCAACGGCGGCCTCATCCCCCCCGGCGGGCTCGACTGCTTCGGCAACGGCTTCCTCTCCGCCTCCTATCAGGCCTCGATCCTCAAATCCGGCGACCGGCCGCTCGCCAACATCGCCCCCGCCGACGACTCCCTCGACGTCCAGCGCCGCAAGCTCGATCTCATCCGATCGATGGATCGTGACCTGCTCACCCAAATCGGTGAACACGACGCCATCGAATCCGCCATCGCCAACGCCGAGCTTGCCTTCCGCATGCAATCGGCAGTTCCCGAGCTGACCGACCTCTCCGGCGAGTCTCCCGCCACCCTTCGACTCTACGGCTTCGACGCGCCGTATCCCGCCACCCAGTCCTACGCTCGCCAGTGCCTCCTGGCCCGCCGCCTCGTCGAGCGCGGCGTCCGCTTCATCGAGCTGACCTGCCCCGGCGTCGGCCACGACCGCTGGGACCAGCATTCCAATCTCAAAAAGGGTCACGAGGACAACGCCCGAGCCGTCGATCAACCCATTGCCGCCTTGCTCCGCGACCTCAAAGCCCGTGGCCTGCTCGACTCCACCCTCGTCGTCTGGGGCGGCGAGTTCGGCCGCACCCCCATGGCCCAGGGCACCAACGGCCGCGACCACAACCCCTTCGGCTTCACCATGTGGCTCGCCGGCGGTGGCATCAAAGGGGGCACCATCCACGGCGCGACCGACGATTACGGCTACCACGCGGTGGAGAACAAGGTCGAGATCTACGACCTCCACGCCACCATTCTCCACCTGCTCGGCATCGACCACACCCGCCTCACCTACCGCTTCAGCGGCCGAGATATGCGCCTGACCGACGTCCACGGCCACGTCGTCCACCCCATTCTGGCCTGACCCGTCGATTTCGCTCAGCATCGATCGACTTCCAGGCATCTTTCGTGGAATCAGCAATGAACACCTTCTTGAGACTCACCTGTTCGCTCTCCCTTCTGATCCTCCTGGTCGGCTGCGGCTCTGAGCCGTCCGACCCCACCTCCGACACCCCCTCCTCGACGACCGCCGACCCCGCAACCGCTGCTTTCCGTCAAGAGGCCCGCGCCCTGACCAAATCCTTCGCCGAATCCCTGAAAGCCGAGCTTTCCGCCGCCATGACCGAGGGCGGCCCCGCCTTCGCCATTCCCGTCTGCTCCGAAAAAGCCCCCGCGATCGCCGCCGACGCCTCTGCCGACGGCCTGACCATCCGCCGCATCGGCACCCGCGTCCGCAACACCGCCACCAACACCCCCACCGACGCCGAGCGTGCCGTCCTCGACCGCCTCACTGACCAGTCCCCCGAATTTGTCGGTGAGCTTGATGGCTCACTCACCTACATACGTGTCATTTACATTCAAGAAGCCGTTTGCCTCAACTGCCACGGCTCCCCCGAGGTTCTCCACCCTGACGCCCCCGCTCTGCTCGCCGAACGTTACCCCGACGACTCCGCCACCGGCTACGCCCTCGGCGACAAGCGAGGCGCATTCGTCGTCAAACCCAGCTCACCGGCTCCTGACACCCCATGAGCTCGACCGTTCGACCGTTTGAAGAACGGCTGGTCTCGTTAGGACGTCAACGCAACAACACCGCAGAGAGAAGCAACGCCCCGAGCGCGAATGCTCCGATCGCAAACAACTTGCCATGCCGAATCAGCCGTGGCATCACCCGCTCTGCAAACCGGCGATGCCATCTCCAGGGCAGGAGCAGCAATCCCATCGCCGTGAGCACCATTAGCCATCCAAAGACCCGGAACACCGCTGGGAACGTCATCAGCGGTGAGAAGATGATGATTCCCGCACCGGCGATCATGCGAAGCACCTGCTCGGCCACATGGACGCGAGCAGACCGTGCGAAGGCCATCAGAAACGCCTCGGCGCGACCAGGGGCTACGAGGATCGCTCCCGCCAAACCGATCAGCCAAAGGCCGAAGATCACGACGATTGCCCCCGCGATGCTGATCATAGCGTCGTTCACGAGATTCTAATAACCGTTTCTATGTTCTATTGATCGCTCCTGCCAATCTTCCGCTCAACCTGCACCGCCAGAATGGCTCCCAGCACCAGCCCTCCAAAAAGACTCAGCGGGAACAGCCACATCATCCACTCGCCCGGTAAATCGAAATTGAACATCAGGGCCGCAAACCCCACAAATCCTCCGAAGAACCCGAGACAAGCTCCGGCAATTCCGACCAGAACCCGTCGTTGCAAGCGCTGCTCGTTCTCCTTGGCGACTTTGTCCCGAACCGCCACCGTACTGAGCAACGGCACCCCGAGAAACTCCGCCAGCGTCACCCCCGTCTCCGCGGTCCAATCCCGATCCGAGTGGTTTGACAACCCCAGCCGACTCACCGTCTCCCCGTCACGTACTAGGTTCAGTTGATAGCTCGTGTACCCTCCGCCTCCACCGTTCGAGCCCGGGTGATACCCTCCTTCCACCACCTGGACCGCGAGAATCTCATCCAGGGGCCTGGGTTCCGTCCTGACCAGCGATCGGAAGTGGACCACGCCTTCCTCCCGATCGAACACCACCCGCCGACTCGCCGCCACCATCACCAGGCCAATCACCAAGAACACACCTCCCACCAGGAACGCAACGGCGGGATTTTCGTCACCTCCCGAAAGCGCAAACCCCATCACCAACCCACCGATTCCAAATCCGACAAAGACCCCTTGAAAGAGTCGAATATCTCGACTTGCCCCAATCTCCAACTGGTTCGGCCCCCTGACCCTCATCCGTGTCGTGCGGAAATTCGCTGCCGGTCGATCCAGCGGCGTCGTCTTAATCTCCATCCCTTGCGGCAATTCCCGAAGCGAATCAGCCATTCCGTCCCCCTCAAACCTTCGTTTCGACCGTTGTCGAAGACAGGCATCCTTTCTCCGAGGACATTGACATTCCTTCGAGGGACGCTCTCTCGCCAAGCAAGGCCATGCCAACCGCCCCTCTCCCCTCCTTCCTCGCCTCCCATCCGTGTTTCATCTGTGCGCCCCTTTCCGGCTGAGCCATTCTCCCGGCCGACGCTAGCTAGCGATCCAACCTGCTTCCGGTCTTGCTTATTGACATTCTGTCCAGCAGACCTTGAGCAAGACCCGAGTGCTCCGGGGCTGGGTTGTCTGATGGAGCAGGGTTCTCGCCGCGTGTCTGACACGGTATCTCCCCTTGTCCCACTCCCGATTCACAGAGCGAAGGAGACGGAACCCCACCCTCTCTTCCAACGATTGAGGGAGAGGGTGGGTGAAGACCGGATCCGGGAGCCGATCGGCGGGCAGACCACGGCGGACACGCGGGAAGCCCTTGCTTGACCACGACCGAAGAGGCGTGGACCGAACTCAGTCGACCACCTTCGGCCACGGCCCGTCATGCCCGAGCGCCTCGGCCAGTTCCGAGGCCCACTCATACGCCGCCGGGTCCGTCTCGTCGTCGACGGTCACCGGCCTCGGGTAGAGGAGGCCGAGGGCCTGCGACGGCTGCAGGATCCGATCGAGGTTCAGGAAGATCGGCCCCTCGCGATATGAGGAGGGTAAGGCCCGGAGCCGGACGTGAGCGACCTCCGGCTCGAAGACCGCTGCCCACAGCGCGATCGGGGCCTCGGACTGTGCGGCGGTCAGGTGGACCGGCACCCCGACCAGCCCAGGGAGTTCGCCGACGGCGGCGATCGCCCGTCGGAGGTCCCAGACGCGCATCCCGTCGAGGGACTGGCCGATCAGGGTGAAGCGGCGGCGGAGGTGTGTCTCCTTCGACTCGGGCCAGGCGGTCGTCCCGGAACCCCTTGGGCAGACGAAGACGATCGGGGCCGACGGGTCCTGTTCGCCGGCGATGATCCGGTAATGGAGGAGCCAGTCGGCCGGTTCCATCGAACCTTCGGGCACATCTTCCCCCTCCGTCACCGGCCCGAGAGCGGTCACCATTGGCCTGGCCAGTTCATCGGGGAGCACGATGAGGTTAACCCGGCCTGGCTGCTCTCGGCGGCTCGCCTCGCTCAGCATCCAGAGGTCGAGCCGAACGCCGGGCTGCGAGGTGAAGGCGACCCGATGGATCATTACGCCGTCGCACTCGGCCGCCGACACCAGCTCCTCCTCCAACGGGTCGGTCTCCTCCTCGGAGGGCCAGCCACCGAAGACCTCCGACCGCAGTTGTTCAAGCCATGCCGATTTGAGCGGCTCCCACTCCTCGGCCGAGTCGGGCACGGGGGGAGCCGAAGCCTTTGACACAAACGACTCGTCGATCCGGGCGTTGAGGGCGTCGGCGGGAATCGGCTCATCGACGTCGAGGACCTTGAGTTCCTCGATCGGGATTCGCCGATCCGGCTCCTCGATGGTGCTCGGATCGGTCGGTTCCCTCTTGAGCCAGGTGTTCATGAAGGCAAACGATGGGTGACGAATCTCGACCGTATCCTGGTGCCCTCCCTCGCCGATGACCAGGCCGAGACGTTCGGAGGCGTCGTACCACTCATAAACGGTTTCGAGCGTGTCATAGATGCGGCGGATGCCGGGAACGGGGAAGATGGGATCGGCGTCGGTATTCTCGACGAGCAAGGCCTTGGGGGCGACCAGGGCGGCCAGGACGTCGAAGTCCCAGGCGTCGGTGTTGACCATGTACATGCAGTCGCAATGCCCCTCGATCACCCCGTTCGGATGGGCACCGGTCGGCCCTCCTTTGATCAGGTGGTCCTTCAGATCGGTGATGCCGGCCACGGGAATGACGGCCGACAGGCGATCATCGACGGCACCAAGATACCAGGAAATCGCCCCGCCCCCCGATCGGCCGGTTACGCCCAGGCGATCCGGGTCGACCTCGGGCCTCGACTGGAGGTAATCCAGCCCCCGGATCCCGTTCCAGACCTCGATCCCGGCCGGCGTGTACCCGCGCGACTGCCACCACCACTTCCCCTCGCGATAGGTTCCATGATGCAGGCCAGGAATCTCTCCGAGTTGCAACGTATCGACAAGAAGGCACACGTAGCCATTGGCTGCGTACCAGGCCGCGTGGTGCTGGTAGTGGGCTTTGCAGCCGTAGATTACCCCGTCTCGAACCACGTTCGCATGGCCGCAGACGTAGAGGATTGCCGGCAAGGGCTCCTCGACCTCTTTGGGCCGGTAGAGGTTGGCCGTGACGTAGAGGCCGGGGGAGGACTGGTAGAGGATGCGTTCGACGACGAAATCAGGGCGCTTGACGATCCCGCGGACCTCGACCTTCAGGTCGGTTCGCTCGGGCATCGGGTCGAGGCCAAGCATCGACATCAGGCGAGCCTGCAACTGCGGTCGGCGGGCCTTCCAGGTTGCGGCATCGTCGATCCCGAGCAGCGGTTCGGCGGTGATCCGATCCACCTCAGCTGTGAAGAACTCGGCCAGTGGTTGATCCTGGGCGCGAACCGCTCCGGGCATTCCGAGCAGCAGCACGAACGAAAGGGCACACAGATGTCGATTCATGGGCGCGGTCCTCGCGGAGGCCGTGGGGAGGGAGGTTACCGGAGACCCATCTTAGCCGCTGTTGCTCGGCAGATCCCGCCTCAAGAAGATGACGAACGAGATGATCGAGCCGACCGCAAAGACCCCAACGAGAATCCCCAGGTCCGTCCATTGCTCTTGCGTCGGGCTGAGCGTATTGGCGACCGGGGCGTAGAACTGGAAGACCGAGAGGTTCGCCACCCAGTCGTATTCCTCATACTGCCGGGCGAAGATGATCCCGGCGATTCCGGTCAGGGTGATCGCCAGGCCGATGATGCCGGCCCGAGCCCGCGAAAGGCTTCCCGACGAAATGGGCAGCGTGTAGCCGAAGACGGCCATCCCCAGCGCGATCAGCGAGCCGATCATCGGTAGGTAGTCGATCGGGGGAGGCGTTCCATTGAGCCGATAGATCAAGCGAGTCGAGGCCAGATGACCGGCCGTGATGGCCAGGCCGAGCAGCGCGAAGACGATCAGCGTGGCCAGAATCTGCGCCGCCAGGAAGGTCGATCGGCGGATCGGCCGCGAAAGGGTCAGGTCGAGCGTCCCCCGCTCCACTTCCCCGGCCACGGCGGCCGAGGCCCTCGAAATCCCCCAGCCGAGCAGGGCCAGGAATACCAGGGGGTGGTTGGCGATGGCGGCCTGCATGGCCAGGGTCGGTGTTTCGCTCGGAGGGATGCCGAGCATCTGCTCCGCCGGGACCCCAAAAAAGACGTAGATTTGCGGCCCTGCCCGGCCCCGGCGTCGCTCGCGCCTCGGTTCGTCGGTCTCGGCTCCCTCGGAATCGGCCGAGACTGAAGCAGCCGGCTCGTCGGTGTCGGTCGGGAACTGGAACTCAGACATTCCCCAGTTCCAGAGCAAGGCCAGGCCGAAGAAGCCGAGCGTCGAGATGAGCAGCGACCCTCGGGTCTCTCCGAGCAGTTTGCGGACGATCGTCAGCAGGGCCATCATCGGTCCTCGGGATCGGGCTCGGGGTTGGGGCCGTGGTAGCGGTCGTACAGGGCACGGAGATCCTCGGTGCCGATGGCCAGGTCGGCCACTGGCTGCGACGCGAGCCAGCCAAGCAACGGGCCGGCCGCTCCTCGGTGTTCCAGGAGCAGGACCTCGCCGTTGCGTTCCCGGACTGAAAGTTCCAGTTCGTCGGGCAAGGCCGCCGGGGGAGCCCCCTGGAATCGGACGAGCAGGAGGCGAAGGTTTCGTCGGCGTTCGTGCATGTCTTCCACATGCATAAGCCGCCCTCGCCGCATGATCGCCACCCGGTCGGCCACCTGCTCAACCTCGCTGAGGACGTGGCCGGAAAAGATCACGGTCTGCCCCTGCGATCGGGCATCGGCCACCAGCCGGAGCACGTCGTTGCGGGCCGAGGGGTCGAGGGCCGAGGTCGGTTCGTCAAGAATCAGGATGTCGACCGGATCGGCAAACGCTTGCGCCAGGGCGAGCTTCTGCTTCATGCCGGTCGAGAAGGTGCGAACCTTGCGCCGCAGGTCGAGGCCCATCACCCGCTCGGCCAGGGCCACCGCGCGATCCATGCCAGCGCCGCCTCGGAGATTATTGAGGTAGCGGAGCAGTTGATACCCCCGAACCGAGCCCGGCAGGCGCACTTCTCCAGGGATGTAAGAAATGCGGCGGCGGACCTCCAGGCTGTGCCGCCAGCAGTCGAACCCATCGACACTTGCCGTTCCCGACGTGGGCCGCAGCAATCCGAGCAAGAGGCGAATGGTCGTCGTTTTCCCCGAGCCGTTCGGCCCGAGCAAGCCGTAGACCTCTCCCCGTCGGACCTCCATGGACACCTTCGACAGCGCCGGAAAGGCCCCGTAATGCTTCGTCAAACCCTCGGTCCGTATCATCCCCTGGTTGCACCCTTCAAGGTCCGATGCGATGAATCCCCTACCGGTCTTACCCCGGCGGGTTTCACCGAGGGCTCATCCTCAACCCCGCGACGCACTCGGAGCGAACGCTCGAGCGATCCCCTCCGATCGCTCGGCCCAAGGGCAATGCAAGGCACGATCGCGTCCGGAACTCCCTCCCTGCTCCGGGAGTCGTCGTCGCGAGGCCGTTCAACCGATCAGTGCATCCCCCTCCCGAGCACTTATCGCCAGCGGCGGTCGGGAGGGGGATGCGGCTTTGGGAGATTACTTTCCGCCGTCGAGGCAATCGGCCAGCTCTCGGAGGACGTCGGGAAGCGATCGAGGCCGCGAGAAGGCCTTGCCCCGACCGAGATACACGCGGTGCGGCTCGCCGGTTTCCTCTTCCGACTCGACCACGAGCCGACCGCCGGGGACGAGCGTATCGAGCACGGCGTTGATCAGGGCGAGCTTGGTGCGTTCCCACTCCTCCCCTTCGATGATCGGGGTTCGCGCGTAAGGCAGCGTCACGCCGGCCAGGTATCGGGCAATACTTGGCTGTTCCACGACCGAGGCGGCCACGGCCGCATGTTCCTTTAGCAGGACCGATCCCAGATAACATTCGCCGGGCGGGCAGGGCGGTTCCATCGTGCAGCGGCCGTCCGGATTGGTCTGGCACTGAGCCATGACGAGCTTCCTCGCACTTTCGTTGCGTTCGATCAAGATTCAAAGCGGATTCGCGCGACGGCCAATGCGGCCTCACTTCCGCATTCTCCCGCCTCGGAGACGACTCCGCAAGCCCGCCGTAAGCCAGTGACCCCACCGAGCGAGGCTGGTGCGCCGTGTGCCAGGTCGAACTGCGGTTTCCCGTCCCAGGGCTGGGCGGAAGCGAAAAAGCCCTCGGCGATCCCGAAGGGTCGGCCGAGGGCCTGTGGTTTTTCATCCGAAGCGACCTGCGAAGGGTGCGTCCGGTCTGAGTGGTGGTCAGCTTTGCGGCGAGGCCGTCTGGGCCGTCGGCGCGACCTGCGGGGTCGGGGCAGCGTAGGTCACCGGAGCGTAGGTCACGGGAACCATCACGGTCTTGGTCACGGGAACCTGCTTGACGATCTGTCGGGGAACTTTCTTGGTGATCGTCACGGGAACCTGTTCCGCAACCCGAACCGGCTTCATCCGGGTCTGCATCTCGGTGATCGGAACCTTCCGCTTGACGGTGGTCGTGACCGGAATTTGCTCGGGAATGCAGCGAGTCACCGGGACCATCTGCACCGAGCAATCCGGGGCGCAGTGTCCGTGCTTGCGGTGCTTGACCTTCGCCGGAACGTATTCGGTCACCTTGTGGGTCCGGGTCACCATCTTCGTGACGGGAACTTCCTCGATCACAAATCGCTTGACCGGAACTTCAACGGGAACGTGTTCCACGCGATATTGCGTCTTCATGACCGTGACCGGCACGCAGTCAAAGACCGTCTCGGTCACGTTGCAGTATGTTGTCACCGTTTGCGGAACCATCTGCACACACGGGGCAGCCGGCTGACCGCAACCATGACACGCCTCTGCCGTCTGCACCGCGGTCAAACCAAACACCGCGGCCGAGAGCACGAGGGCTCGACTCAACATCCGATGCATCGTCTCTGCTCCAAGATAATGGATGACCTGGCCATCCATGTCGGGGGGAGACCGCTGGTCGCCCATCCGTCCCAGATGTAGCAAATTCTCCAGGCGGTACAATTTTACTGTTACTACATTTCCGGGGGGAACGCAAGCAGCCAGAGGAGACGGCTCGTCGGCGGATTGTCGGCGATTCGACCGAAATTCCGCGATACCAACAGCCAAGGGCGATTGGACTGATCTGGTCGAATCGGTTGGTTTTTTCCGAGGAATTCTGTCGAGCGATCGGCCGGCGCGATTGGAGAGGTGTCACCCGTGGCCCCTTGTGCCCGGCCACGCGCCGGGGTATCGATGCGAAGGAGTGATCCGGTTTGCTCGTTGAGGAGACTCGCTAATGGTTCGGATCGTCCTTGCGGGAGTGGCCGTGCTGCTCTCGGTGTTGCCCGCCTCCGCACAATCGCTTCCCAGTACGTCCGCATGGGAAAATCGGGGCTCGACCGATGAGGCAGCCCAGGCCATGGTCGAGGGGTTGCATCGGTTCCTCGATCGGCAGACGGCGGCGAGCATCGAGCGTCGGGCGAGGCACTGGAACCGGGATTTCTCCAGCCCGGAGGCCTATGCTCGGTCGGTCGAGCCGAACCGGAAGCGGTTGGAGCAGATCGTCGGAGCGGTCGATTCTCGGGTCGAAGCGGTGGCCATGCACCTGGTCGGTACCACTGAGCAACCGGCCGAGATCGCCCGAGCCGAGGGATTCCGCGTCTTCACGGTTCGATGGGACGTTTTCCCAGACGTGCAGGCCGAGGGGCTGTTGCTCGAACCCGAGGGGGACGCGATCGCCAACCTCGTGGCGATGGCCGACTGCGATGTGACGCCGGAGGCGTTTGTCGGCCTGATCGACGGCGTGCCGCCGGAAGCCCAGGTGGCTCGTCTGCTGGCCGAAGCGGGATGCCGGGTGGTGGTTCCGGTCTTGCTTGATCGGTCGTCCACCTTCTCGGGCAACCCCGATGTGGCCATGACCAACCTGACCCACCGTGAATGGATCTGGCGGCAGGGGTTCGAGACGGGCCGCCACCCGATCGGCTACGAGGTAAACGCGGTTCGGGCCGCGATCGACTGGTTCTCCCGAGCCGATCAGCCCGCCTTGCCGATCGGCGTGGCCGGTCACGGCGAAGGAGGGCTCATCGCCCTGTACGCCGCCGCTCTCGACGATCGGATCGACGCCGCCTGGGTGGCCGGTTACTTCGGCAATCGTCAGGAGGTCTGGCGGGAACCGATCGCTCGGGACATTTGGGGCTTGCTCGATGAGTTCGGCGATGCCGAGATCGCCAGCCTGATCGCCCCTCGGGCCTTGATGATCGAACCCTGTCGAGGCCCGCAGGTGGACGGCCCGCCGCCGGTCAACGGCCGATCGTTGGCCGCCTCGGGAACGCTCAAGGCGATCGACAGGGAAGGGACGGTCAATGAATTTGCTCGATTGATCCGACTGACCGAGGATCTTGACCGTAAACGCTTCCGCATGGGCCCGGTTTCGAGCACGCAAACGCTCAACGTGGGGGATCTCGCGCGGCGGAGTTTTCTCGGCCTGCTGTTCGACCGAGAGGTTCGGGTCGATGATGGGCAAGAGGTTCCCGCGCCGGAATGGTTCGAGACGGCCCCCCTGCCCGATCCGGTGGCCCGTATGGGACGGTGGGTTCGGGCCCTCCAGGATCACACGCAGGAGTTGCTGCGCACCTCCGAATATCGCCGGGAGGCGAAATGGTCGCCGCTGGATCGGTCGTCTCCCGACGCCTGGCCAGGCGCGACGGACGCCTTCCGTGAAGCCTTCCGCGAGGAGGTGATCGGGCAGATTCCGGCCGCGACCGAGCCACTCGAACCGCGATCGATCAAGGTGCTCGATAAGGCCAACTTCGAAGGGTACGCCGTCGAGATCCCGGTCTTGCCCGACGTGGTCGCCTCGGGCATCCTCCTCTTGCCGAAAGACCTTGCCGAAGGGGAGCGGCGGCCGGTGGTCGTTTGCCAGCACGGGCTGGAAGGGACGCCGGACCCGATCGTGATTCCGGGGGTCGCCTCGCCGTACAACTCGTATGGCGCGGCCCTGGCCGATCTGGGTTACATCGTCTATGCACCTCAGAATCCGTACATCGGTCAGGACCGATTCCGGACCCTTCAGCGCAAGCTGCATCCGTTGAAGGCGTCGCTGTTCTCGGTCATCGTGCGCCAGCACGAGCGGACGCTCGAATGGTTGAACACCTTGCCGAACGTCGATCCCGAGCGGATCGCCTTCTACGGCCTTTCGTACGGCGGCAAGACGGCCATGCGGGTGCCGGCGCTGATCGACGGCTACTGCCTGTCGATTTGCTCGGCCGATTTCAACGAGTGGGTCGTCAAATGCACGAATCTCTATCGAACCCTGAGCTACCTGTACACGATCGAGTACGACATGTACGAGTGGGATCTTGCCTCCGGGTTCAACTATGCGGAAATGGCCGCCCTGATTGCCCCTCGGCCGTTCATGGTCGAGCGGGGTCACTCCGACGGCGTCGCGCCCGATGAGTGGGTCGCCTTCGAATTCGCGAAGGTGCGGCGGCTGTATGATACGCTCGGGATCGGTGATCGCTCGGAGATCACCTTTTTCAACGGCGGGCATCTGATCAAGGGCGAGGCCACGTTCGACTTCCTCGCCCGGCACCTCGACTGGCCTCGCGGCCGACGTTCTCTGGAGTCCTTGCAACCATGATGCGCTCGATGTTTCTGACGGGATGGCTCGCCGTGCTGGCCCTTGGTCCCGCAGCCTGGGCAGAAGACGGTTCGTTCCCCGTCGATTCGAATCTGAAGGCCGGGGTGGCCCGCGTGGACATCACGCCGGAGATGCCCGAGGGGGGGATGGACGTGGTCGGCCACCCTCGGCACGTCGAGGGGATCCGCGACCCGATCCGGGCCGAGGTCCTGGTGCTCGACGATGGCGAGACCCGCGCGGCGATTGTGACCTTTGACCTGCTCGGCGCCTGGTCGAGTCTGGTCGAGGCGACGCGATCGGCCGTTTCGGAAGCGGCCGGGGTGCCGAGCGATCAGATCCTCGTGGCCGCCTCGCACAACCATTCGGGACCAGGCTACACCCCTGGTTCTGCCTGGGCCGAGGAGGTGACGGCCAAGCTCAAGCAGGCCGCGAGCGAGGCGGCTTCGGGAATGCGGCCGGTGACGATCGGCTACGGTGAGGACGAGATTACCTTCAGCATCAACCGCCGCAAGGTGATCAACGGCCAGGCGGTCGTGCGGCTGAACCCGGACGGGCCGAATGATCGCCGCGTGAAGGTGCTTCGATTCGACGACGGCAAGTCGCTCACGCCGATGGCGGTGCTCATGCTGGGGGTCTGTCACCCCTGCTTCTTTACCTGGGGAGATGATGGCACTCCCCCCTACCCCAACGGCTACCCGAACATGAGCGCCGACTTCCCGGGAGAGGCCCGACGCTATATCGAAGCCGTTTACGGAGGGGAGACGACCGCGATGTTCCTTCAAGGGTGCGCGGGAGACATCCGGCCGAACCTCCCCGGCCTTCCCTACCGCTGTGCCGACGAGGCCGATATTCAGTGGGCCGGCCGCGATCTGGGAGGAGCGGTGGTGCGGGCCCTGTCGCGGAGTGTCGTGCGCGAACAGCTCAAGGTGCGGCCGTCGTATTACCGAATTCGATCCGCGCGCGAGGTGGTCGATCTGCCCGGCAAGCGGGAGCCGGTCCCCTCGGAGATGATGGCCCTGAAGATCGGGCCTTACCTGCTCTTGACCATGCCCGGCGAGCCGATGGTCGAGTTCGGGTTTCACATCGAAGGGCTGATTGCCGACCGCGCCGTGCCGCTGGTGGTCGGGTATGCGAACGGCAATATCGGCTACATCGCCACGGCGGCCGCCTATCCGGTCGGCGGTTACGAGCCGGAGATGTCTCCCCTGAGCCCGCAGGCTGAGGAGGTGATTTACACGACGCTCGACGATCTGGCCAACCAGGTCATCGGCGACGTCTTCCGGGTCTTCTCCAAGCGTGAGGAGGAGCAGGAGGACTGATCGGCTCGCGGCACGATCAGGTGTTTCTTCGCACCCGATGACCGTGATGTCCTGCGCATTGACATCCCACGAGCGGCGGCCCGACGTTCGGGTCGCCGCTCGGTGTTGATTTGGGTCAACATGAAACCGGCCGTTTGCACGATTTAAGCGTCCAGCGTGCCTCCGCTGCAGACTTGCATCCAATCAAGAGCGTCACCAAAGGGAACCCGGAGACGTAACAGAAGAAACGCATCGTCTTCGGGATTCTTTCTCGCCGGCTGCGCCGAGACGACCGTCGTTTGACGACGGCCGGCGTGGAACGTGCGCCTCGACGATGGGTTGACCTCTTTCTGAGTGGAGCATCTCTGGATGGATCGATCGATTTTCACCAGTCGCGGCTTGAAGATGTTGGGGGGTGTCGCGGTCTCGGCGCTGGCACTCGTGGTCTGCCCGATGGCTCGGGGCGATTCGATCGTGCTGTCGGCGGATCAGGCTGCCAGCACCGAGGGGCTTGGCTCGTTCTCCGGGGCGTTGCACTACTCGGCAATCGACGATCAGAACGCATCCTTGATCATTGACTTGACGAACACGATCGATTCGTCGCTGGGGGGCTATCTCACGCGGTTCGTGCTGAACAACCCGGGAGATGCGATTCAGGGGCTTGCGCTGACCGCCGCTCCCGATCATTTCAGCGCGTCGCTTGGGAGCAACGCGTTCGGACTCGAACCGTTTGGCCAGTTCGATCTTGAGGTGGGCATCGGGAACGGTCGGCCCCAGCGAGGTCTGGCGGCGGGCGAGTCGGGCCGCTTTGAGTTTGCGCTGGTGGGATCGGGATTGAACAGCCTGTCTGCCTCGTCGTTTTTGGAAACGCTCAGCGTTCCCCCCGGCAGCGGTGGGGGGCTGCGTTCCTTTGTGGTTCGCTTTCAGGCCATTCCGTTGGGAGCCGGCAGTGACAAGGTTCCGGCTCTGTTGGATCCGTCTGGCGACGAGACCGTGAATGTGGTGCCGATCCCCGAACCAGCCAGCATGCTCTCGCTGGCGATGGGCCTGGCCGGGGTCGGGTGGATGGTCCGCCGAGTTCACCGGGCTCGACAATCGAGTCCGAGCGGGATCGTGCCCGAGTGACGAGCGATGTGAGGTTCGGGGCGTTGGGTCGAGGGAACACCGATCAACCCTCGAGCCGATCTGCCCCGTTGCTTCAGGAGTCATCAGCGGGTCGTTGAGACACTTCGAACGGCCCGCCACCAATCGTCCTGCCGAACCGTGACGCAAGCTTCATCGAAAACGCCGATGTGATTTGTGGGTTGATTTGTCCCTGGTGAGTGTGTGCTTGGCTCGCGGATGAACTGCTTCCGATCGCCCCTGGATTGCGGGGAGCGTCTCGCCCCATGCGTTTTCGTCCGATCCCCGTTCGGCTCCCCTCCTTCAGGAACGAGGGCGACGGACCTCCCCTTTGAGCCAGCTTGCCACACGGAACAGCTCTGCATGTCCGTACGGCAGGTTTCCACCGGGCAAGCGGCCCGGCTCGTAGAGAATGTTCAAGACCCGATCGAGGACCGGCAACCTGGGGCATCGCCAGCGGCCCTCACGGTCGAGAATCGCCTCAGCCGTCTCTCCCCGATGCGTGCGGAACACGACCGCTCCGATGATCGCATGCGGAGCGGGGGGCGGGTGCAGGTCGTTCGCCGAAGGGGTTCGAAGGTCCTCGGCAGGATGCTCGGCCGAGAAGGGAGCCGGAAGACCCGATCGGCAGAAACACGAGAACATAACGATCTCCTCAGCCCGGTGGGGATCGCAGTCGGTTACCATGCCGAGAACTCTAGCATAGTGGACTTGCGTACACAAGCGCAAATTCAAGAAACGGGACTGGCCTCCCGTCGGCGTGCGAACAGGCCCACCGCGACTTCGAGAAGCCGTGCGATCGAGAGGTCGTCCCCAAGGCAGGATGACCTGGAACTGCTGGCGCTCCGGATCGACAGCCTCAGGTCAGGGTGCAGGAGTCGGAGCGGGGTGTTCCGAGTCGGACACCGTCGCGACTGATCGTCCACGAGCAACGGGCCCTGCTCCCCCAGCGGATCACCGCCATGGATTGCGGCGATAAGAACCACAAACGGCCACGTCATCCTCCGCGACGACCCGGCCTTGCATCAACCACGAGCCAGGTGCGCTTGTGTTCGACTGGGGCTTCGGGAGCAAAGTCGACCTCCGGAATGCTCGATGTGACGCCCGGCTGCACCGAGATCAGGCTCAGCGCCAGGGAAACTCCGGAGTGACCGGCTTGCCGGTGACCTGCGATCGGACGATCGACCAGAACTCTCGGACCTTTGTACGGACGGGCCCCGACTCCATCCCGAGAATCTTGTAGATCAGACCGGCATCGTTCGGGAGTCGGCTCACCCCGGAGGCCATGTTCTCACGTTTGTCCCAGAGAGCGGGGACCTGATCGAAGATTGCGTCGGCGTGCTCGCGAGGAGTCAGGAGGATGACGTTCCCGAAGACGTCGAAATCCCCCATGATTCCGATGCGGCTGGCAGGCGAGCGGGCTGGCTCGATCACGAACTTCTCGACGAAGAGCTCGGCTCCCGAGGGCCGATTTGCCCGGACCGTCGAGGAGAACAGGTCGAACTGGAATCGCTCGCCTTCGCGATAGTACTTACGCCCAGCCATGAGGATCTCTGCGTAGAGGAGCGTCGCCGCGGGAGCGATCCGGATTCGGGTGCGGCTGAGGAACCGGGAGTGCCGGAAAGGGATGACCGGGTCGGGGAGGTATTCGAGATACGCGCCGTCCTCCAGGATAATGTCCTGCTCCTGGGAGGCGTAATTCGCATCCATCTCGTGGATCTTCGTGGCCGCCTGGGTCGTGATGTGGCCGCAGGCGCCGGGCCCAGCGACGAACTCCATGGTGTAGCGGTCACCCTGGAGGATCCCGCCGGCGTTGCTGATGATGTGGACGACGGGCAGGCCGGGCATTCCCTCGTCGCAGTAGAGGGCACGCTGCACGAGGAGGGGAGCGCGGCGGTCCATGAAGCCGAGGATGGAGCGGTTGCCCCGGTCATCGAAGCGCAACCGGAGCGATGCAACCTTGCCGAAGGAACCGCTGGGGAGTTGTTTCGGCTCGTCCTGATACGGGGCGAGTTCCGGGGCGTCGATGATCATGCTCCGGCCGCCGGCAACTGGAGATCGAACAGAACATTCTCCCGGATCAGGTCGACGAGTTCTCGGATCCCCTCACCGGTCTTGCAGTTGGTGAAGAGGAACGGCTTGTCGCCGCGCATTAGTCGGGAGTCGTGGTCCATGACTTCGAGGCTGGCCCCGACATAGGGTGCCAGGTCGGTCTTGTTGATGACGAGGATGTCGGACTGGGTAATCCCGGGGCCGTTCTTGCGGGGGATCTTGTCGCCGGCGGCCACGTCGATGACGTAGATGAAGAAGTCGACCAGGGCCGGGCTGAAGGTGAGCGTGAGGTTGTCGCCGCCGCTCTCGATGAGCACGACGTCGGTGTCGGGGAACTTCGCCTCCATATCCTCAACGGCGGCGAGGTTCATGCTGGGGTCCTCGCGGACGGCCGTGTGCGGGCAGGCGCCGGTCTCTACGCCGAGGATACGCTCCTCGATGAGCACGCCTTTGAGCGTGCGCTGCACGTGCTTGGCGTCTTCGGTGGTCACAACGTCGTTGGTGATGACCAGGACCCGGATGCCCATCTCGATGAGCATCGGGGAAATGGCCTCGATGATGGCCGTCTTCCCCGACCCGACGGGGCCGCCGATTCCGATGCGAGTGATCTTCTTCATAGGTCCGTGTCGTCCCGTATCTCAGTTCATGAACATGCGGACGGTCGCCTTCACGTGAGCGGAGGCAACGATGTCCATTACCGGCGCGAAGGCCGCCATGTCGTCGATCGAGGCCGAGGCGATCTGCTTGTAGTGGGCCTCGGCCTCGGAGTTGACGCGGAAGAGGATCGCCTGGGCGTCAAGGTAGTGAAGGCGCATCAGTCGCAACGACGCGGCGACCATCATACTCGCCAGGCCATACTGATGCACCGCGAACGCGTCCTGCTCCGACAGGCCGAGGGAGGAGAACACGAGGGCCTGGCCTATGGGGAAACATCCGGGGGCATCTCCGCGGCGAATGGCGGCGAGCCAGGAGGAGCAGACGCTGGGACCGAGCACATGCTCGGCCATCTCGGCGAGCTTGCGACCCATCCGCACCGTCATGGTGCGCATCTCCTCGTTGAGCTTGCGATTGGCAACGGCAAAGTCCGCGTCCACGATGCGGCCGAGGTCATCGTCCCGCGCGGCTCGGAACGCGGCAAGCACCGCGATCCCGTCAGACGTGGCCGCCTGATGGAGGGCCGTACCGATGAATTGTTCCAGGGTTGCCGTATCCTGGACGATGCCAAGCTGCACCGCCGACTCCAGCCCGTTGGAGAACGAGAAAGCGCCCACCGGGAGCACCGAGTCGCCGAATTGAAGGACGCGCATCAACTCGGGGATCGTTGGCACGTTCGACCTCGCTCAGGCTCAATGATGATGGTGATGATGCGGGTGGTCGTGGTCGTGGCTAGGCCCGTCGCCGTGCACATGGGAGTGCGGCGTCGAGTCGGCGCCCCCGAACAGCCGGCGGGCCTCGTGGGGGGCGAGGTAGGGGATGACCTCGGCTCCGGGGAGGAACTCGTAGGAGATCCCCTCGAATGCATGGGTCCGCATGACGGAGGCCATCACCTTGCGATCGACCGTCAGCGGCACGTAGACGGCATTCCCCTTGACCACTGCCGGCCAGTGCTGGTTCCCCAGCGCGTGGCCAAGCTCGACGCAGGAGCGGACCACCATCGCGGGGTCCTTCGAGAGCAGGTCGTCGAGCCGGATGACCATCACCTCCTGGAGGACGATCCGGGCGACCACGCCCCGCCGGGCCTCTGGATCCCAGAGCAACAGGTCGCCGTCGTGGAGGTGCGTGTTCCGCTCCAGCGAGAGGGCCAGTTCGGTACCGCCCTCGGTCTTGCGACGGAAGCGATTCTTCTGGGCCTGCCACTGGTCGAGGCGGAGGACATCGAGATCCGCCCCTTCGAGTAGAGCCTGCCAGGACGGGTGATTCACATTCCCGAGGACGGATTCCACGAGGATCATCGAGGGCTCCTGTCAAGTTGCGGCGCGGCAAGCCCGACCCCGGACCGTCGCACAAGGCCTCTCCGAGCCGCAGGCTGAGTTCGACGAAGATCAGGCCCAGGGAGAGGCTGGCCGCCAGGTCGACTAGACCGCCCCAAGCCCCTCCAGGTTGTTCTCGCGTCCAGAGGCGAGCTTACCGGCGGCGATCCCGACCAGCCAGAGGGCCGATCCCTCCACCGATGGACGCCAGGGCTGGGGCTGTTCCGTTCAAGGATATTTGCTTCCTTATGAGTTCGGTGGGGTTTGCGTCGGCCTGCCCCGACGAAGAGGAAGGCCGACGCTGGCTCAACTGAAGAAATAGAGCTGGTTCAGAGCGATCGACTTCGGCGGGGTGACGGTAATATGCTCACCCTCGATCGTGACGGCGAAGGTCTGCGGGTTCACGTCGATCTTCGGCAGGTAGTCGTTCCGGACCATGTGCCGCTTGGTGAGGACCCGGGTTCCGACGACGGGTTCGACCATTCGGGTCAGGCCGTACTGCTCCTTGACGTTCAGGTCGTAGGCCAGCCGGGAGACGAACGAGATGCACGTCTTCTGCGTGGTCGAGCCGAAGGCACCGAACATTGGGCGGTAGACCATCGGTTGGGGGGTGGGAAGCGAGGCGTTGGGGTCACCCATGTTCGCCCAGACGATGAATCCACCCTTGAGGACGAGTTTCGGCTTGGCTCCGAAGAAGGCCGGTTCCCAAAGGACAAGGTCGGCGAGTTTGCCCGGGGTGATCGAACCGAGGACATGGGAAATCCCGGCGGTGATGCAGGGATTGAGCGTGACCTTGGCCAGGTAGCGGAGGGCCCGGAAGTTGTCGTTGCCCGGGGCGTCCTCACTGAGCTTGCCGCGGGCTTTCTTCATGGCGTCGGCTGTCTGAAAGGCACGGAGGAAGTGCTCGCCGATGCGACCCATGGCCTGCGCGTCGCTGCCGATCATCGAGATCGCCCCCAGGTCGTGAAGGACGCTCTCGGCCACGATCGTCTCGGCCCGGACCCGGCTCTCGGCGAAGGAGACGTCGGAGGGGATCTTCGGGTTGAGGTTGTGGCAGACCATGATCATGTCGAACAGCTCGGCCACCGAGTTGACGCCGCAGGGGAGCGTCGGGTTGGTTGAGCTGGGCATGACGTTCGGCTGGCCGACCACCTTGAGCAGGTCGGGAGCGTGGCCGCCGCCCGCCCCCTCGGAATGGTACGTGTGGATCGTTCGGCCGTCGAAGGCGGCGATTGAGTCTTCGACGAAGCCCGACTCGTTGAGCGTGTCGGTATGCACCGCCACAGAAACGTCGTATTCCTCGGCCACCGACAGGCAGCTTCGGATGGCGGACGGGGTTGTCCCGTAGTCCTCGTGGATTTTGAACCCGGCCGCCCCGGCGCGGAGCTGCTCGACCAGCGGGGCGTGGCCGCTGCTGTTCCCCTTGCCCTGGAATCCCCAGTTAATCGGCAGCCCCTCGGCGGCCCGGAGCATCATCTCCAGGTTCCAGGGGCCGTTGGTGGTGGTGACGCCGTTGGTGCCATCGGTCGGGCCGATTCCGCCCCCCCAGAGGGTGGTGATGCCGTTGGACAGTGCGTGCCAGACCTGCTGGGGGCAGATGTAATGGACATGGGTGTCCATGCCGGCGGCGGTGAGGATCAGGTGCTCGCCGGAGATCGCATCGGTCGAGGTGCCGGTGACGAGCCCTGGGGTCACATTGTCCATCGTTCCCGGATTGCCGGCCTTGCCGATCCCCACGATCCGGCCGTTGCGGACTCCGACGTCGGCCTTGATGACGCCGAGGATCGGATCGAGGATCGTGACGTTGGTGATGACGAGGTCGAGGCAGCCGGCCTCCTGGGTCAGCTGGTTGTCGGACCCCATGCCGTCGCGGAGGGTCTTGCCGCCGCCGGTGATCAGCTCGTCGCCGTAGACGCGGAGATCCTTCTCAATCTCGACGTAGAGGTCGGTGTTGCCGAGCCGGATCTTGTCGCCAACGGTCGGGCCGTACAGGTCGGCGTACTGCTTGCGAGAGATCTTCATGGTGCCGTGTCCCCGGGTCCGGTGCCTTGATGCCCTACTTGGTCGATTTGAAGCCTTGCTGCCGGGCCCGCTCGACGGCGGCGTCGAAGTTTGGGCGGTAGTCGGGCGTAGGACCGTCTCCCGTCCAGCCATCGACGAGGTTGTTGAAGCCGACGCAGAACTGCTTGCCGCCCATCGGGACGAGTGTCACCTCCTTCTCGTCCCCTGGCTCGAAGCGGATGGCCGTGCAGGAGGGGATATTCAAACGCATGCCGAAGGCGGCCGTACGGTCGAATTCCAGGTAGCGGTTCGTCTCGAAGAAATGAAAGTGCGAGCCAATCTGGATTGGTCGATCGCCGGTGTTCCGGACCTTCAACGTCACCGTCGGCCGCCCGGCGTTGAGCTCGATCTCCCCTTCGGCGAGGATCAGGCCGCCAACCGGAGCCTGGTCTGGATTGTCCGAGTGCGCTGACGCGTCGGGGTGCCGCTGCCACGAACCGACGCCCTTGTTTTCGGAATCTGCCACGATTCGTCTCCTCGGGCCGGGGCCCGTTTCCGCCTGTGGGACGTTCGGGTCACTTGATGGGTTCGTGCACGGTGACCAGGCGGCTCCCGTCGGTGAAGACCGCCTCCACCTGGACGTAGGGGATCAGTTCGGGAACCCCCTCCATCACGTCCGCGGCGGTCAGCACCTGGGTCGCCTCGGTCATGACCTCCTCAACCGACTTCCCCTCGCGGGCCCCCTCCATCGCCGAGGCGCAGATGATCGCCATGGCCTCCGGGTGGTTGAGTTTCAGGCCCTTGGCTTTGCGTCGCTGGGCGATGTCCGCCATCTGGTAGATGACCAGCTTCTCCATCTCTCGGGGCGTCAGATGCATGGGTCGACTCCGACTCCAGGGGGCTCTCACCGGTCGCGGCGACGTTGATCGAGGATCGGATTCTCCTCCGCCCGATCGCCGGGTTCCAGGCCCGGCACCCGACCGAGGGCGAGGCACTTAGTTCTTCACAAAGGCTGACTCCAACACACCGACCGCCAGGATGATCCACGATGCCGCGACGAACGGCGCCGTCAACGGCGGGATCCCCAGCATCCTGGGAAAAAACTCGGTCAGCGGCACGGAGACGACTGCGGCCAGGGCGGGGATGAGTAACGACGGCCGCCAGATGAAAATGGCGATCGCCGCCAGTGCGGCGTTGTAACCGTAGATGCCGATGGAGATCGACTCGATTGGATCGTCGTGGTAAACCGCCACCGCCGTGCCGATGAGCGAGCCGAGCAGGGCGAGGGTCGCATGCCGCCAGTTGCTCAGAGCGATGCCGACGATGAACAGGATGCCTGTGACGATGTTCGCACCGAACATCACCTCGGCCGCTCCCCGGAAGACCTCGTTGAGGAAGCCGACCGGCGTGTGTTCCGGAGGCGCCGGTGGCACGTCAAGCGTCGTGCCGGCGATCTCGTGCACCAGGATGAGCAGCAGCCAGGTGACCACGATGAACGGCGACGTGTAAGTTGGGAACTTCAAATACCGTCGCATCAGGTAGGTAACGGGGCTCGATGCGGCACAACCGACCAGAACGAGCCCCCAGGTCCAGGGGACCGGCCTGAGGTAGAATACCAGGGCGATCCCGACCAGGGTCGCGTTGAACCCGTAGATGCCGTCCACGATCTCCTCGCGGTCGAATTTCAGCAGTCGGGCCACCAGCGGGCCGACGACCGCGCCGATGGCCGCCCCAACACCCATCAAGGGTGATGCAACCGCGATTCCGATCAGGAAGAGCGTCCCCGTGCCTGCATGCCCTTGAAACATGACTTGCCCGATCCCCCGGAGGAGAACCCGGGCGATGTCGAGCGGCGCATCGGTCTTGGGGGAGGAGGCGGCCAGGTCTGCTGATGACATGATCGCGACGAGCCTCGAGCATTCAGACAGAAGAACTCCGCCATGATTTGGCGACGAGCATCTCCGAAATTGACTCCCGGTCGGCTCCCACGTGCAGCGAGACGAATCAGGGAGTAAGAGCTTTTGGCAAACGAGATTCTCTCGTCTCTGGGCTCATTATAGTTCTCACCAATCTGCCGGTTCTATCATGTTATTGCTCCCTTTCAATTTTTCTCCTCGATCGCTCACCGGCCTGATATTCCTCCCTCGAGACAGCCAGCTTTGCCGCCTGCGCCGAGGACACCTTCTGATGGACTTTTGTAAGAATGTCGACGGTTGGCCAGGGTGACTTCTCTCCAATCACGATCGAGGGACGTCTGGTCGCAACCTTGCTGATGCTCACCGGGGCCGGGCTCGTTGGGACCGTCACAGGGTCGATGGTCTCCTGGTTCGGGAGCGCGCCATTGGAGTCTCGGGATCAGGAACTGAACCGGATCCTGGCCGAACACAAGGAAATCCAGGCGGAGATCGATGCTTTGAGGCCCACATTCGTGGATTCGTCCTCGATCCCAGCGCGGGGGAGCATTGCCGGGCAGCAAATCCATCGAGCCAAGAGCTAACGAAGGAGCAATTCTCGGTAAGCCTTGGGGGTCAGCCCCACCTGCCGTCGGAAGAACGTGGTGAGGTGGCTCTGGCTGGAGAACCCCGATTGCAAGGCGATGTCGGCGATCGAGAGGCACCCCGTTTCCAGCATCCCCTTGGCTCGCTCGATCCGCAGGTGGATCAGGTACTGGTGCGGGGTTTCTCCCACGACACGTTTGAACTGGCGGAGGAAGTGATAGGGGCTCAACCCCACAAGGTCTGCCAGATCTTCGATCGTGATCGCGGTGCCGTCCTCGTCATGAAGGCGCTCGGCGGCGGGCCGCAGTCGGGCCGCCGAAACGGAGCTACGTTCCGGCCCGAAGAAGATTCCCACGGAGGAATGATGACGTAGGAGGTGCATCGTTGCCTCCACCTGAAGCTCCTCCACCCGGAGGCGTGACGCCAGGGCAACGGCTGGTTCCAGGGCAATGGCGACTCGACGACCGAGGTCAACCATCCGGGCGTCCTCGGCGCCGAGTCGGGGGAACAGGGCGACGCCGGACAGCGTCCGATCCAGTTCCCGCTCGGCGGTTCGATGCAGGACGGCGGCATCGATGTTCCAGTTGAGCACATCGGGCAGGCCTGAGGTCTGGAAAGTATGGGCTTCCATTGCCGGAAACAGACTGAAAACCCCTCGACCGTGCCACCGCCTCTTGATCCTTGCCCCGGTCTTCCAATCGACCCGGAACTCCTGCGGGCCGATCGGCACGCAAAGCTGGTGGAACTTGCTCAGAATCGTCATCGGTTCATCGACGCCACCGATGCTGTGGATGACCCGCAGTCCGTCCCAGCCGTAAGCTGAACTGCTGGCGAGGATTCGGAGTTTGATCAGCTCGGGGGAGAACGGGGTGGCCCCATCCTCGAAAAGGACTCGAGTCAGTTTCGTCATGGAGCCTCCTTCTCCGCGACTCTCCTCAGAGAGGTCACGAAGAATTCCCAGATTCGATAACCCTCCGTTCGACGATCGGAGACGGCAGAAAGGGCCTCATATCCATGCAAGTCCACCGTATCGATCAGGCGATGCGGTGTCCAGTTGTTGACACTCGATGTGTCGAACCTCAGCGGCCCATATCAAGAAGTTGCGGTGCTGGCTCCTTCAGGATCGATCAAGCCGATTGTGCCGGCTGGTCGATATCTGATGCCGGAGACTGGCGAGTTCATCGTGGTCGTGGAGACTCCGAAATTTCTAGGAACCTCTGGTCCCGGTGGATTGGGGCGCGACCGGGTCGGAAGCTGACCGGGGTTCAATTCCTTGGGAGGAGCCTGTCGATGTTCCGAGAGGTAAGAGTCGAGGTGGCCGCCCTGAGCGGGAATTCCGGCAGACAGGTTGTCGCCCTGATGGCCCTCGGGATTTGGCTCGCCTGGTCCCCGGTCGCGAGGAGCCAGGTTCGGACCCCGGACGTCCCTCCTCCATCGGGTGCGCCTGTCCCGGATCTCCCGCCGGTCCTTGAGGGGGAGGACTCGACCCCGCTCGCGCCAACTCCGTCGTCCTCCGACCCGATGGTCGAGGAACTGCGCCAGCTCCGAGCGGAGGTGGCCGAGATGCGGACACTTCGCGAGGAGGTTGTCCGGCTGAGGAGCGAGATGGAGATGATGCGGCAGGGCGAACTGGCGGGGTTCCAGCAGGTCCAGCCGTCAGCTCCCGGGACCACATTCGGAGCACTTGCTGACGGCGCGATGGCCCCCATGACCACGCGAGGGGGGGCACCCGCGCCCCGAGTCACCACGACTTACTCCGGGTCGAGCACGATGACCGAGGTCTTCGGCGATCCCGACCATCCCACCCGCGACAACTTCCCGCTGAGCCCCAGCTACCGCTACAACCTGGGCACCGGTGCCCTGGGCGGCGGCGGCTACCTGCATCTTGGTGACGAGGAAGGTGAGTTCTCAATGAATCTCACCAACCAGGTTACGCTCGATGGAACGTTTTATGATCGCGCGAACATGCCGACAATCGAGCAGGGGTTCAACGTCCCATTCGCTCGTACGTTTATCTATGGCAACGTGACCAAAAACTGGCTGTATCAGGTCGGCACGCAGGGTTTCCTTGGCCAGTTTAACCTGCTCGATGTCTGGGGAGCCTACCGCTTCAGCGACGCCCTCACCGTCCGTTTCGGCAAGGGACTCACCCCCCCGTTGTACGAATACTACGGATTCTCACCGGCGATGGAGCCGGTGATCACCAACTCGCCCCTCTTTCAGTTAGCCGGCAAACGTCAGCTCGGAGTGATGGCCTCGGGGAACCTGTTCGACGGACGACTCCAGTGGTGGTCCGGAGTCAACAACCCTGGCACCAGCTTCTGGTATGCACTGAATGACAATGTTGAATTTAACGGGGCCATCACACTGACTCCCTTCGCTCCCAGCGATAGCATCCTGAAAGCTCTTGGCGGCGGTGTGGGCTTCTCGTCCGGTTACGATACTTACCGGCTGAACCCGGGTGAGCAGATCGCGTTCATCAACGGCGCGGGTGAACCCACGACGAACTCCGAATTTGTCACCTCGACAGGTATACCGTTCTTTACCTACAACGAGGGAATCATTGCCCGAGGGGTTCGAACGCGGGTCGCACCCCATTTCTTCTGGTTCGGGCGGTTCAGTGTGCTCGCGGAATACATGAACTTCAGCCGTGTTCTCGAAGACGTGACCACCCGTGGCCGTTCGACACAGCATGCATATTATATCAATGCTTCATACTGGCTGACCGGTGAGCGAGATTACGCAGGCAACGGCTTCCAGGGCTATTCGACCGTCGCACCGCTGCGACCCTGGCGACCGAGTCGTGGCCAGTTTGGGCCGGGTGCCTGGCAGCTCGCTGCGCAATGGTCGGAATTCAACGTCGGAACCGGCGACTTCGCCCGCGGCTTTGCCGATCCGCGTACCTCGACCAACCGGATGGGCCAGCTGATGACCGGCGTGAACTGGTGGCCCAACCGATACACGCGCCTGTCATTCAATTACCTCTGGACCGGGCTAAACCGAGCGATCCCGGTCAACGGTCCCGAACCGATTGATACCTGGGGAACCTTCTGGTTCCGTTACGCCATGTTCTTCTGAGCGGTGGCGGACATCCCTCGGAGTTCAACCCGATTTGGGATCCGCCCGACCTGCCCCCGAGGTCAGATGTTCGGGACGGCCAGGCGGAGGGGAGATGGCGCGGGTTCTCGCGGCAAGTGTCTCGCTCTGGATCGCGCTCGCAGCCCCCGGCCAGCTCACCCTCGGCCAGGAGCCCGCGCCGGAATTTGCCCCACCCGGGCCGGTGGCCGAGCGGCGAGGAGGCAGCCCCGTCGAACGGACCC
Source organism: Tautonia marina (assembly GCF_009177065.1). Classification (NCBI taxonomy): domain Bacteria; kingdom Pseudomonadati; phylum Planctomycetota; class Planctomycetia; order Isosphaerales; family Isosphaeraceae; genus Tautonia; species Tautonia marina. Next base: position 50,690 of record NZ_WEZF01000019.1, on the reverse strand, counting down.
TCGACGACCTGATCTCCGACGTCATCATCTTCCAGGGCTCCTCTCGCGGCCGGGGCGATCGCGACTCGCGTGAGGGCTCGCCGCTCGACCCGACATCCGATTTGCCGGTCAATCGCCTGCTCGGACTTGAACGCAGTCGCGTCCGGATCCACGGCTGGATCCAGAACAGTTTCACCGGGAACCCTGCCTCGCCGGCCAACGGCCACAACTTCGGCGTGAACCCGAACGACCTCGCCAATCAATGGATGGGCAACCAGTACTACCTGATCGTGGAGGATCCCATCGAGCAGGGCGAAGGCCTTAACTTCGGCTTCCGATTCGACAACCTGTTCGGCAACGACTGGCAGTTCAACCACATGCACGGGCTTTTCGACGACACTTTTCAGCTAAATCGCTTTGCCGGCTACGACCCGGCCCAGTTCTACGCCGAGGTCCACCTGCCTGTGCTCACAGAGGGCGGTCTCGACATCCGAGGCGGCCGCTGGTACACCATCGCCGGCTATGAGGGCGTGCCCGCCGTCAGTCGCCCGCTCCTTTCCGTCCCCTACATGTTCGACTACGGCCAACCGTTTACCCACTTTGGCGTGCTGACGACACTGTACGTCTCCGATCGCGTCAAGTTGTTCAACGGCGCCATCAACGGCTGGGACCGCTTCGTCAACGACCATTACGATTGGGGATATGTTGGTGGATTCAGTTGGGATTCCCCCGACGGCCGCTCCCACCTGGCCTTCACCTGTCTCTGGGGGCCGAACCAATTCCCCCGCTTCCTGCCCGCTCATACACAGATTTTCCCGACCGGCTATGTCAACATCCCTTCGCTCGCCGGTCTCCCCAACCCGGGCTATCGCCGCAACGATCGCACCCTCTTCACCACGGTAATGACCCGGAACTGGACCGACCGCCTCCTTCAGGTTCTCGAATTCGACCAGGGCTGGGAGCGTTCCATTCCCGGCCTCGGATCGGCCGGTCGGAACGGCCTACCCGCGTCCGACCAGTGGTACGCGGTTGGCAACTGGTTCTTGCTCGAGCTGACCGAGCCCGTCTCTCTCGTCCTCCGTACCGAATGGTTCCGCAACGTGGCCGGCTCCCGCACCGGCTTCCCCGGCGACTTCTTCGAGGTGACGTTCGGCGCGGTCCTCAAACCAAGCCGTCGCCTCTGGATCCGCCCCGAGGTCCGATACGACTGGGCCCATCCCAGCCGACCTTACGACAACGGCACATCCGGTGACCAACTCACGATCGGCCTCGATATGATCCTGATCTTCTGACCCACCATCTCGGTGGACCCGGATCGCCTCGATTCCCGCCGAGGTCGCAGACCTTAATCTTGGCGCGCGAGAGGATCGATCACCTCGGCCCAGTACCGTGCCCGATCGTCCTGGGGTGCCATCGCCTCGGCTCCTCCCCAATAGGTGAAGCATTCAGCATGGCCAATCTCAAACCATCAGGGAAGGTGGGCTCAGCCGGACGCCACCCACTGCTCCGCCTGGTCCATGCCGATCTGGGCCGCTTGCCGCCGCATCCGCGCCCCAGCTCGTCGAGGTCCATCAGCCCGGCCTGGTAGCGGGCCGCCGGTGGATGGGCTCCGGAGGTCGCGTCGCCGCGGTCAGGCCGGGGGTTGAAGAGCTTGCCCACCCAGGCCATCCGCCCGTCGGCCTTCGCCCCCGCGGCCCCTGGATGCCCAGGCCCGTGGCCTCGACGCTGGCATAGGCGACGGGGCGAAGGTGCTGATAGAGGCGTTCGGCTTCGGCGGCGTGTTCCGGGGTCAGTTCGGAAAGCGACATCGCCGGGCCCTCCGTGAACGGATCATCGCAGAATCGGGGCGAACCCATCAGCAGTCTTCGTTGCACGCAATTAATCGAGACGCTCACCCATTGACCCACCGGCCAATCCGGCCCCAGTTCCTTCTGGACATTGCACCAGCCTCCTTTGTAAGATAAGATCAACCTGGTTGAAGCACTTTGACCTGGCCGATCCCTGCTTTTCGATTTCATTTCCGAGATTATTTTCCGAATTTTTTTAGAAAACCCTCTTATTCAAACACATCCTTGAAGTTGGCCTCTGCGTTTTCTTTATGCACCCGTAGCTCAATTGGATAGAGCATCAGTCTTCGGAACTGAGGGTTGTAGGTTCGAGTCCTACCGGGTGTACTTCCGACAACACGCGACCCCGAGACGACTCAACCCGTCTCGGGTTTTGCTTTGCGCCGACTCGGGCTAGGTGGGAAAACATCAGCGTTCCCGTCTGTATCCGACTCGAAACGCTCCGTTCCGACTCCTGCGCGCTGCCCATGCGCTGCCAGGATCGGGCCATCGGCTCCCGTTCGGGCCAGTATCGCGGCCTCGGTTCGCGGGGGCGTGTTGCTGGGATTCAGGGCAGGAAGGGCGTTCAGGGAGGCCGACTGGCCATGCAGGCTGACATGGGCGTAGCGTTCGAGCGTCAAGACGGGCGTGCTATGGCGGGCGAGTGACTGAACCGACTTCACCGGGGTGCTCGACATGGCCCGCAAGGTGATGAAGGTGAGGCGGAGCGAATAGAAGTCGCACACTCGGCCCGAGTCATCCCTGTACGGGATCCCAGCAGCTTCCAGATCGACGCGGAGCATCCGGGCGGGTTTCTCAGGGAGGGCGAACACGGGCGTCCCGGCGGGTTTGCGGGCGATCCAGGAGCGGAGCAGTTCGACCAGGTCGGCTCGGATCGGCTGGACATCTTTCCGGCGGCGCTTCGAGGAGGAACTGGAGACGACGATCGCGGGCGGGTATGGTCCAGGCGGAAGGAGGCCGGGGTCAGGCTGCGAAGCTCTCCTGCTCGGAACCCAGTCCCCAGGGCCACGGCGTAGAGCATCCTGCGATCCGGCCCGCTCATGCCATCGACCACCGCGCCAGCGTCGGCCGCTCGCAAAAGGGCGACGATCTCCTGCTCACTCAGCGCCCGACGGTCATCTCACAAGTTCCACCCCGGGAATCGGCCACTTGACGGAGCCGAGCCAGGATGAGGGCAAACCGAGCCGCATGGGCTCGCAGCTTCGACCACCGCCACACCCCCGGAATCGTCTCCTGGCAACGACTCCGGGATGGCGGGGGGCGCCAAGCAACAGCTCGTGCTTGTGCTCATCATCTGCTATTCGAAATTTTCAACTGTCAGAATCGTGCGAACAAGCCTGGCGGGAGGCGATCAGGCCCGTCCGCCCTCAGGTCGACCCGCCCGTGAGCCTCGCTGCCTCGGCATCGATCATGTCGGGTTCGCCGAGCTTCGCGATCAGCTGGTCGGTGCTGGTCGGGTCGACGACTCGGCAACTCTCGGTCAGCTTCGCGGCCAGCTCGCGCAGCTCGTCACGCCAGGTGAGGGCGGAGGGGCCGGCGTCGACGTCGAGGGCGCAGGCCCGTTCGAACTCGCCGCAGAGCATGATCATCCGCTGGACGTGGCGGAAGACGATCCCCTCCTGCTTGGTCAGGTCGAGGCTCGTCACGAACTTATTGAAGTTGCCGTCGTACGCGATCAGCTCGCCGGCGCACCAGATCGGGTGCGAGTGGACGTCGGCGAGGTCGGGGTAGCGGTGGTCGAAGTAGAGCCGGAGCTTCTCCGCCAGGGCCGGCGGCCTCTTCTCCCACTCGGGCCGGTCGTCCTCCTCCTCGTCCTCCTCGTCGACCTGCGCGGCCATGAGCCCACGCTGGATCAGCTCCGCGTCGAGCATCGAGCTGGCGAGGGCGCCCGATTCGAGCAGCTTGAGCGGGACCCGGAGCCGCTTCCGGACCGGACCGGGCATCTCCAGGGTACTCTCCATCGCCTGCACGCGCTCGTCGGCATCGGCCCCGGCGAGGATCTCGGTTAGGAAGGCGCCGTAGAGCGGATGGATGCTCCGGAACGCGAGCAGCTTCCCCAACGAGGGCGTCGGCTGGGCGAGGGTCGGCGTATAGGGTGTCGGGGGCTCGCCGGCCTCCGGGGGCGGCGGGGGCTCGGGGTCCAGGGTCACGAACCCACCGTCGTGCAGCGCCAGCAGCATCCGGTCGAGCGCCTTCTCGCCCGCGGCGATCCGCGGGTCGTCCATCAGCCGCTTGCGGACCGCGGCGCGGATGCCCTCGACTTCCGGCGAGACCTCAAGCAGATAGGCCAGCAGCCGCCACGGCAGCGGACCCCTGCTGGAGAGCTTGCCGGGCGGGGCGGCCTGGAGCTGGTTGAAGTGCCCCTCGACCCAGTACTGCTCGTTCTCGCGGCGCCTCGGCCTCTTTTTCTTGAGGGCCTTTTTCGCCTTCAACAGGCCCGGGTCGCGGGTGTCCTCGGGGATGGCGTCGTACTTCACCCTCCACCGCTCGATATCGACGTCGTCGGGGTGGGCCAGGGCATAGACATACCCCCGGTTGTCGAACTGCGGGCGGCCGGCTCGGCCGAAAATCTGGTGGGCGATGCTTGAGCCGATCAGCTTCTTCGCGCCGAAGGGGCCCTTCACCAGCGACGAGAGCACCACCGAGCGCGCCGGCAGGTTGATACCGGCCGCCAGGGTCTCGGTGCAGACGACGACCGGGAGGAGCTTGCGCTGGAAGAGGTCCTCGACGGCCAGGCGATACTTCGGCAGGAGCCCCGCGTGGTGGACGCCGACCCCCCGGTGGAGCAATCGCTTGAGCTTGGGGCCGGCCCCCTGGCTCAGGTCGAGCGCGTTGATCCGGTCGTGCAGCTCCTTCTTCTGCGTGTCGGAGATGTTGAGGTCCTTGCCCATGACGTTTTCGGCGACGCTCCAGCACTCCTCGCGGTCGAAGCAGAAGACCAGGGCGGGCGTCCGACGTCCGTCCTCGTCGCCGGCCGCCATCACGACGAGCTGCTCGTTGAGGAACAGGTCGGGCACCCATTCGTAGGTCAGCGGCACCCGACGTTCCTTGCCCTCCACGACCGCGATCGTGCGGTTGTGCTGCCTCGCCAACCAGTTAACGAACTCGGCCGAGTTCCCGACCGTCGCCGAGAGCAGGAGGAGGCGGACATGGCTGGGCAGCATGCCGAGCGACAGCTCCCAGACAATCCCGCGCTGGATCTCGGCGAAGTTGTGGAACTCGTCCATGACGCAGGCCGTCACGTCCGAGAAGTCGAACCGGTTGAGCAAGCGGTTCAGGAGGATCTCGGCCACGACGACGAGCACCGGGGCCTCGGGGTTGACCTTGCGGCTCCCGGTGACCATCCCCACGTCCTCGCGGCGGAACCCCCATTCCACGGCCCGGTCCTGCATCTCCTGGAATTTCTGCTCGGTCAGCGCGATCAAGGGGGTCGTGTAGTAGGCCTGCTTGCCCGTATGGAGCGCCTCAAAGAGGGCCGCCTCGGCGATCAGGGTCTTGCCCGTGCCCGTCGGGGCGCAGACGAGGACCCCCTGCTCGGACTCGAACCAGGCCTCCAGCGCGGCGTCCTGGACGGGATACGGTTCGTAAGGCAACTGGTCCACATACCGCACGTACAACTCGTCTCGCGTCGGAATCTCCAACGGCATCGGCCGCAATCTCCCGGTCTGGTGGGCAGGAACTCCATCGAGCTTCCCTCGCAACGGTCGGACTGTCCACGCGAGGCTCCCCCCAGTGTGACCGCCGACGCGCTTTCACGAAACCCGGTTGCCCCTGGACGCGACGCGCGAGAACGCAAGTTCGGGGTGCCCTCACCAGGTCAACCGACGCCTCTGCTCGCTCCGGTGTGATGGCCTGCGAGGTCGTCGGGCCGACACGTCCGCATCACCAAGTGGCAATGCAGCGACTCCGGCACGCCGAACGGGGGGCCAGGCCGACGCCTTGACCCACCGCAAGGCATTTAGAAAAAGTGTCGAAATGACATGGCACCGGCCCGAGACGCCGGCTTTCGGGATGGCGATGCCTGGTCGTCATTGGCCGAGTTCTGGGCTCGTGGCTGCCCCAGGCAGGGCAGGGTCGCCGGCTCCTGGAACCGCAACCGGGCCGAGGGATCGAGCCCCGGCTCGGCCAAAGACAGCACCGCCAGCTTCTCCTGCTGAAAGCATTGGATCTCGATGACGCACATGCTTGATATACCCGATCCTCCTCACCAAACTGTTTATCTGCAATTGTTTGGAGGAAGGCCGCGAAGATTGACGCCACGCGCCCACCCGGCCTAGAGTGTCGGGGGCAACATCGCCGGGCTCGGACAGCTGCAGGGAGAATACCATGACAGCGCCGCACGAGATGAACCGCCGGGCATTCATGAAGTCCACCGCCGCCGCCACCGCCACGGCGGCCGTCGCGACGACGACGCAGGCCAAGGACTCGCAGGATGACGGGCTGATTCACCGCAACGAGCGGGACGGCATGCCGTACCGCAAGCTCGGCCGGACGAATTTCCTGTGCAGCCGCCTCGTCTTCGGCGGCGGCGCGGCATTGGTGGGCGGCAGGGGTGTGCGGTTGCTCGAGGTCGCGTTCGACGCGGGCGTGAACTTTTACGATCTCGGATCGGACGTCTTCTACAAAGGGAGCGAGCGGGCCTTCGCCCCCTTCCTCGCGAGGCATCGCGGTGAGATCTGGGTCACGTCCAAGGCACCGTTGCGTCCCGTCGACGGACACGAGCCGGGCAAGCCGTTGACCGCCGCGCAAGGGAAGTTCCTGGCCGATTACTGGTCGGGGCTGCTCGATGCGAGCCTCGCCGATCTCGGTACCGACTACGTGGACGCCTACTACCTGATGCAGGTCAACGACCCTGCGGTCATCCGTTGCGAAGAGCTGCACGAGGCCTTCCTGAAGGCAAAGCAGGCCGGGAAGGTCGGCCATTGGGGCGTGAGTACCCACAATCAGGCGCAGCACGTGCTCGAGGCGATGATCGAGACGGACTGGTACGACCTCGCCATGATCGCCATCACCCCCGCCGGGTGGTACGACTACCACACGTTCCGTCTCATGGAGGGGACACCGGCGATGGTCGATCTCCAGCCCATCCTCCAGCGTGCCCGCGAAGCCGGCATCGGCCTCGTGGGAATGAAGGCGGCCCGCTACCTGGGAGGCAAGGAACAGGAGAACGCCTTCGACGGACATTACAGCGAGAAGGTCCTGCAATCGGGGCTTTCGCCCTGGCAACGGGCTTACGCCTACGTCCTGGCCCACGGCGTCGACGTCGTCAATAGCGACATGCAGAACCTGGCCCTGATCAAGGAGAACATCGTGGCCGTTCAGCGCTCGGCGGAACTCTTCGCCACGGCCTGATCGTCCTGAGTCTGCCGTGCCACCCTGGGATCGTCCTGGGCGGCGTTGGATGGAATAGAAGCCCGCGCTGACCTGCGCGGTTCTCTCGACGATTGTGAAATCTTCAACGGGTTCGAATCGGCGACGTCGTGGCCAGATTCGACGATCGCACGCGGGGCCTCGCCGAAAAGGCCCCGCACGGTCCCTCGGTCAGTTCGGGGTGGTTAGTCTTTCGAGCAGGAAGGTCATGGCCTTGAGGGTCGCATCGCGGTCGTTGATCGCCGTGACGCCGGCGATGACGTCCCCAACCTGGCAGACGCCGTCGAAAAAGCCGCCGCCCACATCGGCAACCAGGACCGACACCCCTTCGATCTGGGCCGATTCGGGCATGTCGCCGAATTCGTCGAGGTAGGCCTTGTACTGGGCCAGGACGGCCGCGGCGTCGTCCGCGGAGTTGCTCCGTGCGACGAAGGCGGTGAACTCGGTCTCGCCGTCGTTGTATTCGGCGAGGAACACATTGGACAAAAAGTCGAGGCCCAGGGCGTCGACCATGACGTACTGGACCGTCTCTTCGACCCGATGCTCCTCCGGGAGCACGGCGAGCCCCCAGAGTTCCGCCGCTTCGCTGTTCAGGCGCTTCGCCAGCGTCTCGGCCAGGACCGACGCGGCCTTCTGGACCTCCTCGTCGGCACCGGATGTCAGGATCGACGCATAGTACTGGCCCTTCCGGAAGAACAGATCAGCCTTGCTGCGGTGGCCGCCGTCGCCGATGGCGATGGACTCGCTGCCGGGCGGGCGCTCGACCGAAGCAATGCCGAAGGCGCCGAGGGGGGTGGTCATGTCGTAGAGGAAGACGTCGATGAACTGAGCCGGGTCGTCCGCCCTGGCGAAGGTGACGAAGGTCATGCCGGTAACGTCGTAGGCGTGGAACAGCTCGGACCGGCCGTTGATCTTGTCGTACAGGTTGACCTCGGTGTAGCGTTCGACGAGGCTTTTTTGCGAGAAGCCTTCGGGCGTGAGGCCCTCGAGCGCCTGGGCGATGGTTTCGGTCACCGCCTTCATTTCCGGCGTGATCCTGGCGGGGTCGTACCCGCCGGAGCCGGCGAACTCCTGGGCGGTGACGAAGACGGGGAAGACAAACGGCAGCGTGGCCAGCAATCGGATCATGGCATCCTCCTTTTTCGGATCGGTGTTTCAACGTCAAGGTCGGGGAAATTGGAGTCGGCCGTTGCGACCGCCGGAATGACGGGCCGCCTCTCAGGATTGGTGCGACCGATCGAGGTCGGAACTCGATCGCAATGCGATCGTCAGAAGCTCGGGCAATGGAGGACTCCGCGGCGGGGACTACCAGGAGAGTTGACGACCGAGCCCCTCCCTGCGGGCGTTATCGACGGCCAATCGGGCGGCGGAGGCGTCTTGCACGGCGACCCCGACCGACTTGAAGAGGGTGACCTCATCGGGGCCCGTGCGTCCCGGTTTCCGCCCCAGCACGATCTCCCCGAGTTCGGCGACGACATGACCGGCCTCGATGCGGCCCGCTTGGAGCGGTTGGATCAGGTCTCCTGCCTCGATCCATGCCGCCTCGCGGCTGTCGACGACGACCCGGGCTCGGATGACCGTCTCGGGGGGCACCTCGGCGACTTCCGGGACATAGGAGCCGACGGCGTTGATGTGGGTGCCCGGGCGAACGTCGTCGTCCCGGAAGACGGGCGTCCGGGACGTGGTCGTTGTGCAGAGGATGTCGGCCCCGGCGATCGCCTCCGAGGCGGACCGTGCTGCGAGGAACCTGGCCTCGATGTCGGTCCGGCCGGCAAACTCCTCGATCAGCTCCTCCACCTTCGACGGCGTCGGGCTGTAGACCGCGACCGTCTCGATGGGCCGGACCGAGCAGATGGCCTCGACATGGGAGCGTGCCTGGACACCCGCCCCGAGGATGGCCAGCGATCGGGATTCGGGGCGGGCGAGCAGGTCGGTCGCCGCACCGGAGGCCGCGGCGGTCCGGATCGCCGTCAGCGCGGCACCATCGAGGAGCGCCTCGAGCCGTCCGGTCTCGGGATCGATGAGCAGCACCGTGGCCTGGATCCGCGCCAGGCCTCGTGCGCGATTCCCGTCAAAGAGCGAGACGACCTTGACCGCGAGCGCCTGGTCAGGCCGATCGGCCGCGTCGAGGAACGAGGACATGACGAGGCTGACGCCTGCGTTCCGCGGGATGGGCAGGACGGCCCGGTGGGGGACGACGGCGGAGCCGTCGCTCAGCGCGGCGAAGGCCCGCTTCATGGCCTCGACGGCCTGTCGCATCGGGAGGGCGCGGCGGACGTCGGCGGCGTCGAGGAGGAGCATGGGCGTGAAGTCCCTTGGAATCGGTGGAGGCCCGGACTACGATGCCACTCTCGCTCGGCATCCGAGGCCGACGGCAATCACGGGGCGGGCCCCGGCCCGACGAGGTGTCCTCACCATGAAGATCCGCCGCATCTCAGCCTACCGCGTCGATCTCCCACTCCACGAGGGGAGTTACAAGTGGTCGGGCGGGAAGTCGGTCTCCGTCTTCGACAGCACGATCGTCGCGATCGAGACCGATCAGGGCCTGACGGGCCACGGCGAGGTCTGCCCGCTTGGCCCCTTCTACCTCCCAGCCTACGCCAACGGGGCCCGCGCCGGAATCGCCGAGTTTGGCCCGCACCTGCTCGGAGAAGATCCCCGGCAGATTGAGCGGCTCAATCGCCGAATGGACGCGGCGCTCCAGGGGCACCCCTACGTCAAGTCGGCCATCGACATGGCCTGCTGGGATCTGCTCGGGCAGGCCTGCGGGCTCCCGGTGTGCCTCCTGCTGGGCGGCCGGTACGGCGACGACTTCGTGCTCTATCGCGCCATCTCCCAGGAGGCCCCCGAGGCGATGGCCCAACGGGTGGCGGGCTATCGGGCCGAGGGTTATCGCCGCTTCCAGCTGAAGGTCGGCGGCGATCCCGACGTGGACATCGCCCGGATTCGGGCCGTGGCCGCCGAGCTCCAGCCCGGCGATCGGCTGGTGGCCGACGCCAACACGGGCTGGTTGATGCACGACGCCCTCCGCGTCGTCCGCGCAGTGCGCGATGTGGACGTCTACATCGAGCAGCCCTGCCGCTCCTACGACGAGTGCCTGACCGTCCGTCGCCATTGCGACCATCCCTTCGTGCTCGACGAGAATGTCGATTCCCTCGAACTGCTCCTGCGGGCCCACGGCGATCGGGCGATGGACGTGGTAAACATCAAGATCAGCAAGTTCGGCGGCCTGACCCGCGCCCGGCAGGCCCGAGATCTCTGCGTCTCGATGGGCATCGCCATGACGATCGAGGACAGCTGGGGCGGCGACATCATCACCGCGGCGATCGCCCACCTGGCCCACAGCACACCGACGGAGTTCCTCTTCACCTCAACCGACTTCAACAGCTACGTGACCGTCAGCTCGGCCGAGGGTGCCCCCCGTCGGGTCAACGGCCGCATGGCCGCCTCGGAGGCGCCGGGCCTGGGCGTTTCGCCGAGGATGGACGTCCTCGGCGAGCCGGTCCTCGTGGTCGAGTAGCCCGAGATCCCTCCGGAGGGACGACGCCTGGACGCGACCAGGGTACTCGGGTGTCGAACGAGTCCTTCAGCGGGCGGGGGCCATCATGGGCCCTGCGTGCTCGACTCTTGTCGCGTCACGATCGGGACGTAGCCGACTTCCAGCCCTTCGGGGGGCGTCACGATCAGGGCCGGATCGAGTTCCGCCAGTGTCCCGACCGTGGGGGGCGGCAGGTAGTCGTGATCGATCGTCCAGTGCCGATGCAAGTGCTCAATGCGCACCTGGATCGCCTCGCGTTCCGCGTCCGACAGACCCGCGTTGAGCAGTGCCGGTTGGTCGGCGAAGCGATACCAGGAGTAGGTCAAGACGCTGCCGTCGCCGAGTTTCACCTGGAACGGCCCCGCAACGGGGCCGGGGTTCTTCCAACTGCTTACCTCGTCGTCCGGAGTGACATAAGGCTCCGATGGTGCCGCGTCGTGGTCGCCGTCGAATCGCAACTGCTTCAACCCCGTCCCCTCCGGAACGTCTTCAGCAGGGACCGGCACCCACCGCGAGTTCCGGTCGCCCCCGTCATTCTCCAGGCGGAAATACTCGGGGAGCGTCACCAGGGCCTCAGACTCGGGGTCGGCCCCGGCGACGGTCCTCGCGTCCCATCGATAACCGAACGTCTGCGCGTCGAGCACCGTTGGGGTTGCGAACGCATCCCACGCGACGGGCATCCGATCTTCCCTCGGAGTCCCCTCAGGGTAGATTCGCCAAGTCGCCCCGCCACGTCCTGTGAACGGATGCACGACGGCGTCTTGAGGGTCGATGACGCCGCTGGCCGGGGGACCGCCCTCGAACCACGCTTTCACCGAGTCCCAGAGCGCTCCCTCCGAGTAAGACATGATGCGATGCACGAGCAACGATTCGCCGTCGGTCCTCCGGGGAAAGCGGGTCGGCGCGATGCGGGCGTACGTCTCGCCGTCGCTGCCGTCGGAGAGGAATGCCGGGATGTACTGGGTCTCCATCTGCAGGTGCCGATTGGGATCGGACGGGCGGCTGTCGAGCAGCATCCCGGCGAATTGTGGCTGATCGACGGTCGAGTGCGACCAGAAGTACGGGGTGAAGAAGGCCACCGGCCCTTTGAAGGTCTTCGTGTTCAGGAAGAGCGTCCACGAACGGTCGCCGGTCGGGACGTCCTTGCCGTCGGTCGTGGCCCTGGCCGTCGTCAGCGGCAGGGGCAGATAGCCGTATCCGAAGAGTTCGCCGCGGGTGCCCTGTTTGAGATTCAGGCCGTCGGGCGGCCAGAGCAGCCGGGGGCTCAGCTGGGCGACGCCATACTTCCCCGCCGGCCGGTCCCAGTCTCGCCCCTTGCCGGCGCCGGGACCGTTGGCCCACTCAATAAAGTTCGGGGCCACGCCGCCCATGATGAACTTCGGGGTCTCCGTGGCGAATCGGGTATCGCGCCACCACCCCAGCCCGCCCTCGATGTCGGAGTAAAGCTTCTCCGGGGGTGGCTCGTCGAGCCGGGCGAACATCCACGTGCCGAACAGCCCCGACTGGAAGCGATTCCCCGGGTAGGTCCGCAGCAGGGGCCAGGCGGCGACGTACATTGAGAAGCCGCCTCCGAACGACTCGGGGACCCGTTCCGTCGGGACGATCAGGTATCCCGACATCTCACCCTCCCGCACCGGGCCGCCGCCCGGCTCGACGAGCGTCAGCATCGCCTCGCCCATCGCCTCGCCGATCAGGAAATAGGTCTCGGCGTTCGAATTCCAGTGGTAGCCCTGGCGGCTGGGCGATTGTTCCTCCGGGCGCCAGAACGACCGCGTGCCGACGAACGAGACGTTTCCCCGGAACTCGGGACGCTCGGCCACGGCGGCCTGCGCCCGCATCAGTGACAGCGCCCGCGGATGTGTCTCGTCCGGGCCTGTCATCCCGGTCTCGGCGATGACGAACGGCAACGACGGCGCACCCAGGTCCCTGCGGACGTCTTGGATGAAGTGCGCCATGTTGCTCTCATACTCGGCGTTGAAGTCGTCGTTGATGCGATCGTTCCACCCCTGATGCCAGCCGAAGCCCGAGAGCACGTAGCGGCCGTCACTGCCGGGTACAAGCTCCTCGAGGTTCCCGATCGCCTCCCTGGTAAGGACCAGCATCTCGCGGTAGGACTTGCCGAGAATCTCCGGGTCTTCCGCGATGGCCTCATCGGCCTCCTCGCCGAGCGAATACGGCGGCCTGCCCGCGCTGGGCGGCCGGAAGTCGACCGCGAGGCTCTTGCCGCCCCAGGCGCATTTGATGATCAGGACCGGATCGTCCAGCGCATCCCCCACCGTCCAGCCGAAACCCAGCTCCGGGCCGATCGTCTCTCGTCGGACCCCGTAGCCGACCGTCAGGGGACCGCTCCGCTCGAGGTAGGAGATCCGCACGTCATCGCGGATACGCCACCGCCCGGAGTCATCCACAAGCGCCGCGACCCGCTCCGCCGTGGCCGGGTTCTTCACCAGGAACTCGAGCGATCCCAGGCCGCCATTGCGATCCGGATTGGCCTCGATCTGCCCGAAGCCCTGCATATTGGACTGCCCGGCGAGGATGAAGACCTTGACCGGCCCTTCCGCCGCCCGGACCGGCCCGTTCAAGATCGCCAGGGAGAGGAGCCCCGCCAGGATGACCTGCGGATTCGGTTTCATCGCGTGTCCACCTCTGGGTCTTCGAGAGGGACGTGTCGTCCCGGTCTCGTGTCATCCTCCCCGGAAATCGCCCCAGCGTCCACCGTGTCAGTCTTGCGATGTCGAACGCACGAGAACCATTGACTGAATCGCGTGTCGGGAACGCCCCCACTTTCGGCAAGAAACACTTCTTTCAAGGCGCATGGTTCCCCTCGGCAGCGTGATACACGTCAAACGCCCGCCTCATGATTGATCGTTCACCGGGGTCAGCGGGCCGGGTGACGGAGCGCCGGTCTGATCGGGAACCTTGCTCCCGTCCGGGGATCACCTGGCATTCCAGATCGTGCGCCCGGGCTCGTTCAGCCGAACCGACCACAGCGTGCCGCCCGCGGTCACGAAGAGCGTCTTTAAGTCCTCGCCGCCGAAGGCGCAGTTGGTGCATTCGTCCCGAGGGATCGGGATCAATTCAAGCAACTCGCCGTCCGGGGAGAAGACGTAGATGCCGGCCGTGGGCTCCTCCTGCGTCTCGAACGGCGGGTTCTGACGGTTCAGCCCGGCGGCGACGAACAGGCGCCCGGCGACGTCGAACTTCATCCCGTCCGGCCCGCGCGTCGCGCCCCAGTCGTAAACGAGCGTCCGGCTGGCGGGCTCGATCCCGCCGTCGTCCCGGAGGGCGAACCGCCAGAGCTTCCGGGCGCCGCCGATCGTGTCGTTGTTGTTGTCGGCGACGAAGAGCGACTTGCCGTCCGGGGAGATCGCCAGGCCGTTCGGCCGGTCCGCCTCGTGCGTGATGACGCGCTTGATCCTGCCGTCCGGGTCGATTCGGTAGACCCCTTCGACCTCGCGGCCCTGGGAGTCCACCATCTCCATGCCGCGGCGGTCGCCGTAGCAGGGGTCGGAGAAGTAGATCCGCCCCCGGGAGTCGAGGACCAGGTCGTTGGGCTGATTGAAGCGATGTCCGTCGAACCGGTCGGCGAGGACGGTCAGGGTCCCGTCGGCCTCCAGTCGGGTTACGCGGCGGCCTGAGGCCTCGCAGATCACCAAACGCCCCTCGCGGTCGAACGCCAGGCCGTTCGACCCGGCTCCCTCCCGGTAGACCGAGAGCGTGCCGTCGAGGGCGCGGCGATAGATGCTGCCGTCGCCGCTGGTGAGCAGTCCGAGCTTCGGGTGCCATGCCGGGCCTTCTCCTGCGCCCCGCTCCTGCAGGAGTTGGGGCTCGGCCCCCGGGGCCAGGATGCCGTCGGCCGGATGGGCCGGCGAAGCGGTGAGCAGGATGAGGGCGAGACTGCCGCGAACTGGTAGACGCATGGGTTGCTCGGGAATGGGTGGAGGATCGGCCCCTCGCTCGACCGGGAAGGCCATTCTACGTCCGACGTGGGCGAGACGATACGGACCTCGTCGGTGCCGGCGTTCGTCTCATCGAGCCTGGACCTGCGCCCGCTCGGCCGCCTCCCGGCCCGTCACCACCGAGCCGCCAGGCTGGCTCGTCCCGCCCCAAGCCTCATGGGTCACTTCCCGGCCGTCACGTGCGGGCTGCTCGCTACGGCCCCGCGATCGTCCTCGACGGTGAAGAAGGCCACGATCGGTCGTTCTCTGGGCAGCTCGGCCTCGACCCGGGAGTCCCCGATCTCGGCGTCGATCGTCGACCAGCTCCGCTCCTGCCACGCGCCCGAGTCGGTGGTGTAATGGAGCTTCGCCTTCCCGTAGGAGCGGTTCGATGCGACGCGAGCGGAGATGCGGCCGCTGCCGCCGTCGATCTCGGGGGCGGTCAGGCGAGGGGGCGGCGTGCCGCCCTCCAGGATGCTTTCGACAAACAGGCCGATCTCCTCCGGGGCCCACCCCTGCGGATGCCCGTGCAGCATCCCGACAGTAATGCACAGGTCCACCGGGCCCTCCACGAGCCGGTAGGACTTCCGGTAGCTGTCCAGCGGGTAGGCGAAGTCGTTCGTGCCGTTGACGAAGAGGATCGGGCAGCTGACGCCCGGCAGGTAACGCGAGGGGTCGAACAGATCGCACCAGCGCCTCGTCCTGGCCTCGCCCATCTCCTCGAACCGCGGGATCCAGGCGCTGTTCTCGTCGAGGAAGCCGCATCCATAGACCGGCACGGCGACCTTCACCCGGTCGTCGATCCCCGCGACGATGCAGGTGAGGTAGCCGCCCCAGCTGATCCCGGTCACCCCGATCCGGTCCCTGTCGACCTCGGGGCGCGCGGCCAGGAAGGAGTGGGCCCGGACCGCCGCCGCGACCGCGTGGTAGGACCACATCCGACCGACCTCCTCCGGCTCGAAATCGCGGAACTTCTCCTCGTCGGACTGGTCGGGGCCGCCGTCGGGGAGCCGCTCCCCATCCGGCCCGCGGCCGGACAAATCCATGGCGATCGCCGCGTAGCCGCGATCCGCCCAGAGCCTCGCCCACTCGGGGAACGCCTTTCCGCCGCCTCCGTGCACGAGCACCATGGCCGGGAACGGCCCCTCGCCGGTCCGGGGGACGGCGTAGTAGGCAAAAACCCGTGCCGGCTTCCCGTCGAGGGGGACATTCTCGTAGAAGACCTCTCGCAGGCCGGTCGCGGGGTCGGGCTCCGACACGCTGGAGGCGGGCGCCCGCTTCAGTTCATCCATGGGCCAGGGGCCGGTGAACCGCTCGTCGGCTGCGGCCGGCAGGGTCATCACGAGCAGGAGGCCGGGGAAGTATCGTCGCATGACTCGCTCAAGGTTGGGTGGAGGGGTGACGCCGGCTCCTATACGCTCGTTCGCCGGGAACAGAACCCGACGGCACGGTTCATGGGATACGCACACGGGGACTCCACACGCTCGCGTCGGAGGTCAGCCCGGGCGGCTCGCTCCGCCTCCGGGGCTCGCTCGCGGGGAGGATGATGGTGTCTGCCCAGGGGAGGCAGGCGGACCTCTACAGGCATTCCGCCCCGCGGATGCCGATGGTCCCCGGCCCTATGAGGACCCGGCGGATGCGATCAGCCCAGATGCTCCTTGAAGAACGTGATCGTCCGTTCCCAGGCGAGCTCCGCGGCCTGCTTGTCGTACCGCGGGGTCGTGTCGTTGTGGAACCCGTGATTGACGTCCGGGTAGATGTGCGCCTCGTATGCCTTGTTCGAGGCCTTCAGCGCCTCCTCGAAGGCGGGCCACCCCTCGTTGATCCGGGTGTCCAGCCCCGCATAGTGGATGAGGAGGGGGGCCACGATTTCGGGAACGTCCTCCGCGCGGGGCTGGCGGCCGTAGAACGGGACCGCCGCCGCGATCGTCTCCGGGATGCGGACGGCCAGCGTATTGACCATGCCCCCGCCGAAACAGAAGCCGACCGCGCCGACCTTCCCGGTCGACTTCGGGTGCGCCTTGAGGAACTCGGCCCCCGCGATGAAGTCCTCCGTCATCTCGCCGGCGTCGCGCCTCGCCTGCATCGCGCGACCCTGGTCGTCATCCCCCGGATAGCCGCCGAGCGGGGTCAGGGCGTCCGGAGCGAGCGCCAGGAATCCGCGGACCGCCAACCGCCTCGCGACGTCCTCGATGTACGGGTTCAGCCCGCGATTCTCGTGGATGACGAGGACCGCCGGGTACGTCGCGTCCTCGGCCCGCGGGCGGGCGAGGAGCCCTCGAATCGTCCCGCCGCCCCTGGGCGACTCGTAGGTCGCATACTCGACGTGGATCCGCTCGTCGCCGGGGGCGACCTGCTGCGCGAGCGCGTAGTTCGGGCTGAGCCGTGCCAACAGCGCCTCGGCAGTGAGCCCGCCCACGGCGAAGGCCGCCGCCCGTCGAGCGAACTCGCGGCGGTCGAGGCGGCCGTGTGCATAATCGTCGTAGAGGTCGAGTAGTCCCTGATCGAAGTCCTGCGCTCGTTCTCGGTCCATGGGATTACCTCCAGCCGAAGTGCTCTGTCCTCGGGTGCGTTGCAACCGTCTGGGTGGCCCTGGGATTGTCGCCGATGCAGACCGGTGCGGCAAGCAGCCGGGCTGGGCACCTCGAGCCTGGAGGTCAGCCCGGCGTAAGCGATCGGCCGAGCTCGTTCTTGACGGAGCGATGCGATTGCGGCTTGGTCGATGCGGGGACCGGACGGGATCGCGGCGGCACGAGCCGTCGAGGGGGACGACAGGATGCGTTGGCGACGGGGGCCGCGTTTGACGGACTCAGGACCGCTCGCAGCCCGGTTGCCACTGATCGGGGAGCAACTCTGCAATCCAGCTCGCCGGGTGCGTGCTCACCCGCCCGAGCAGGTCGCGCAGATACGACCACGGCTCCAGGCCGAAGGCCCGGGCACGCTGCGTGACGCTCAGCAGGATCGCCGCGGTCCGGCCCCCGGCGGCTCGGCGGGCTCTGGGAGGCGGGGCACACCCTCGGGACGGCCGTCGCTTGGCATTGGAATCGCGACGCCCGCGGCCGGACGGTCGCCTATGCCAGCGTCGAGGCCACGGGCCTGGGCATCCAGGGGCCGCGGGGGCGAAGGCCGACGGGCGGATGGCCTGGGTGGGCAAGCTCTTCAACCCCCGGCCCGACCGCGGCGACGCAACCTCCGGAGCCCATCCACCGGCGACCCGCTACCAGGCCGGGCTGATGGACCTCGACGAGCTGGGACGCGGATGCGGCGGCAAGCGGCCCAGATCGGCATGGACCAGGCGGAGCAGTGGGTGGCGTTGACCGACGGCGGCGCCGTGCTGGACACGCTCATGGACGTGTTTTTCCCTTGTGGCGTGCGGATGCTGGACTTCGACCACGCCGCCGAGCACCTCGGCAACCTGGCTAAGGCGTACTGCGGCGTCGACGCGCCCGCCGCCGCGGACCTGACGGATCGCTGGAGCCACCGGATGAAGCACGAGGCTGGCGTCGCGATCCTTGGCGAGTTGGAGGCGTTGGACCTGTGAGGCCGAACGCCCGCGACCCGGGAGGAACACTGCCTGACGACCGGCGACCTCCGCAACAACCTGCACCGGATAGACGACCCGCGATACCGGGCCGAGGGCTGGCCAATCGGCTCGGCTCGCATCGAAGCGGTATGCAAGACGGTCGTCTACCAGCGACTCAACCAGCGCGGCATGCGCTGGGGCAGCGACGGGGCCGATACCAATGCCGTATACCACCTGTGTGCGTTGTATGAAGGTGAACTGAGCCAATGGGATGCCTTCAGGGAGCAATCGATCAACTGATGCCCCAAGCATCTACCAATAACAAGAACACTCACCCTTGGCCGATTGTGGCCAGTCATGGGTGTGGGGTGAACTTTCTCTCGAAGCGGTCTTGGCAAGTCCTGAACGAATGCGAGAAATCGGTCGGAGGGGAGATCGGTGGCCCAAGAAAGGTGCCAGGGGTTGGGCCATTGCGTGTTGATCGGTTGAATTTCGAGAAGGACTCACGGTGATCGGACGATGCGAGCGTTAATCGAGCGCGGTTGCCCTGTTCATGCTCAATGGCGGGGCGTACACTGGAATGTTCCTGGGTTGGGTGACCGTTTAGGGCCATCGTAGAATGCCTGGAATCCCCGCGATCGCGTAAGGACGACTCCGTCAGGGTTGCATGGCAAGCGCCATGCTCCGGGGCCGATCGGTTGATCTGCTGCGTTTCGGTTCGACTCACCGCTTGCGGTTCATTTTCATGATCGACGTCTTCGGTCGCCTGTTCGACACCTCTGGTTTCCCCGCGCGATGGCATTGCGGAACGGGATGGACTCCGGCCCTGGGGTGGCTTCACATCGGAGCAGATCTGGCCATCTGGGGGGCATATCTGACAATCCCTTGTGTACTCCTGTTCTTCGTAACGCGACGAAAAGATGTTCCGTTTCATAAAGTTTTTTATCTTTTTGGAATTTTTATTCTCACGTGCGGAATAACGCACCTGATTGACGCCACCATGTTCTCGTGGCCTGCCTATCGGCTGCTGGGCGTTTCCAAGGCCATCACCGCGGCAGCTTCGTGGATGACGGTCGTGGCCATGATTCCGATCGTTCCTCGCGCTCTCGAATTACCGGGCGTCATGCGATTGAACGAACGGTTGACGAAGGAAATCGAGGAGCGGACACGCGCTCAGATCCAGCTTGCCGAACACGCCGATGCGCTCGAACGGGCCAATCGCAGGCTCGCCGAACTGACCTCCGAGGCCGAGGCGGCAAACCGAGCCAAGAGTGATTTTCTGGCTCAGATGAGCCACGAGATCCGTACGCCCATGACGGCGATTCTCGGTTATTCCGACGAACTCCTGCGCGAAGTTCAGCCGGGAGAGGAGCCGGCTCGGCTCGATGCCCTGCGCACTATCCGAGAGAACGGCGAGCATCTGCTGGATATTGTCAACGACGTACTCGATCTCTCCCGAATCGAGGCCGGCCGGCTGGAGGTGAATCGGCGATCGGTGGAACTACCGCGGGTGCTCGCCGAGGTGGAATCACTCATCGGAGTGCTCGCCCGCCGCAAGGGATTGGCGTTGCAGGTTGGCTTCGAGGGCAGCATCCCCGAACGGATTGACACCGATGCCGTTCGGCTCAAGCAAGTGCTGGTCAACCTCGTGAGTAATTCGGTCAAGTACACGGATCGTGGGCTGGTGAAGCTCACGGTTCGGCTGGTTTCGGTCGAGTCCGAGAACGAGGAGCCTCGGCCCTTGATCGAATTCGAGGTTGCCGACACGGGAATCGGCATGACCCCGGACGAGATTGATCGCTTGTTCATTCCTTACGGACGGCTCGACCGTCGCGATGACCCCCGAGGCAGCACCGGGCTGGGACTGGCGATCAGTCGGCGGCTTGTCGAGTTGCTTGGCGGAACCATTCAGGTGAACAGCACTCCCGGGGCCGGAACGACGGTCTGCGTCACCATCGATCCCGGCAACCTCGATGGGATTCCAAGGCTTTCTTCAGACCCTTCCTCAGGATCGACGTTGGCCGCTTCACCCGATGCGACCACCGAAGACGCGGCGGAACTGCCTGAGGGGCTGCGTGTCTTGCTGGCGGAAGATACCGTGAGCAATCAGCGACTAATCGGTCGCATCCTGGGCCAGGTCGGGGTTTGCCTTGATGTGGTCAACGACGGCGCGGAAGCAGTGGACGCCGTCGAGCGATCCGAAGCGGAAGGCAATGGCTACCATGTGATTCTCATGGATATGCTCATGCCAAATCTCGGTGGACTCGACGCGGCCGCTCGGCTTCGCGCGATCGGTTGCCGGACACCCATCGTCGCCCTGACGGCCAATGTCATGGATGGAGACCGCGAACGCTATCTTCGATCGGGCTGTGATGGATACCTCGGGAAACCGATCGATCGCCTTCAACTGCTCGCCACCCTTGCTCGCTTCGGCCCGCCTCGATCGAATCACTCAGAGACTTCTCCACCACCCCATTGATGTCACTGGTGGAGGTGGCATCGGGGTGTTTGGGGCATGGATCGTGAATCCCTCCTTGTCAGAAGTCGGCTTGCCTCGTCGTGATTCCCTCCCTCTGTTTCCTCAACTTTTTCTCAACACCTTATATGGATGCCAATTCGTTTCGGTCTGCGCTCTGGATGCTTGTCGGAGCGGTCTCGTTTGCGGTCATGGGGGCGTTGACCCATGCGTTGGGTCCCCGATGCGACTGGCTCATCGTGGCCCTGACCCGGGCGCTGTTCATGCTCGGCTCGGCATGGATGCTGGCCGTTTCGGCCGGCGTTCGGCTGGTGGTCTTTCGGCCCCCGACGCTCTGGATTCGCAGCCTTGCCGGGAGTGTGAGCCTGGTCTGCAATTTTTACGCGATGTCGGTTCTTCCGGTCGCCGACGCGCTTACCCTCATGAGCATGTATCCACTCTGGATCGTGGTGTTTTCGGCGCTCTGGTTGCGCCGGGTGCCCTCGATGATCGAAGTGGGCGGGATGGTCAGTGGGCTGATCGGTGTGTTGTTCATTCAGCGCCCTCACCTGGGAGGGGACACACTGGCGGTGGGTGTGGCGGTTGCCAGTTCGCTGACGACGGCGGTGGCCCTGATGGGTTTGCACCGGCTTCGTAACGTCGATACGCGGGCGGTCGTTGCCCATTTCGCGGGGGTCGCCAGTCTGATCGCCGGGGGCTGGTTGCTGGTGCAATCCTCCAGCGGAGCCTTGCATACGATGCGACTCGATCCCCTCACGCTCTTGCTCCTGTTGGGGGTGGCCGTCTCGGGCACGATTGGCCAGTTTTGCCTGACCAAAGCCTATGCGCTCGGGGTTCCGACTCGGGTCGCGGTGATCGGCCTCTCACAGGTCGCCTTCGCCATGTGCTTTGATGTCTGGGTCTGGGGGCGCGTGCTGACCCCGATGACCCTGCTCGGCATGGCATTCGTGCTCGGTCCGACCGCCTTGATGACGGCTCAGGCGCGTCGAAGGCTGCGAGATGTTGCCCTGCCGCAGCAGGCATCCCGATCGCCGACCGCCCCGGAGCCGGAGGCCAATCCCACACCCTCCCCTGCCCTGCCGATCGCCGCTCCCTCTGCCGGCGAGTGATCCTCGGGGAACTCCGCAACGGTTGGATCCCGTGCCGAACTTGTGAGCGATCGTCGCGTTTGGTGCGAGGTGATTCAGGGTTCGCTTCTCGGTCGGAAGGGAAGCATGATCACCCAGGCAAGCAACAGACATCCAAACAGATTGGCAAGGTTGGTCAACGGGCTGAACAAGGTCTTTGGTGTCGGAAGGTCGTCCTCGTACCAGAAGCGGTACAGCAGAAACGATGCGATGAACCAGAGCAGGATGGCCGCGACGATCGTCAGTAGCCACCAAATCTTCCGAAGATTTCCGCGCCCCATGTCGTCGTGGAGTTCGTTCATCTGAAACGACCTTCCGAGGCGGTGTGGGGGCCGACCTTGAGCAACTCGGCGTGATCACCCACCCGGGGCACCGGATCGGGTTCGAGCGTCTGGCTGAAGGTGAAGGGAATGACCGACGGAATTAGGTCAGGCCGGGGAACGGATCGCCGTGATAGATGAAGTGAGGGCGGCCCTGTTCGTCTTTCCAGGCGGCGGTCGAAGGAAGGCCGAGCGCCCGGTAGATGGTGGCGGCAAAATTCTCGGGGCGCTGAGGATCGGAGACGGGCTCACCCCCCACCCGATCGGTCGCTCCCAGGACGCGGCCTCCCTGAATGCCACCCCCCGCAAGCCAGACGCTTTGCGCTCGTCCCCAGTGATCGCGTCCTGGATGCTCGTAGTGTTTTTCGAGGTGCGAGATCCGAGGCGTTCGGCCAAACTCGCCGGCCATGACAACCAGGGTCGAATCGAGCAAGCCTTCGGCCTGGAGATCGTCGAGCAGGGCCGAGACGGCGCGATCGGTCGGAGGGTAAAGTTTGTCCTTCAGATGGGGGAAGGCGTTCCCGTGGGTGTCCCAGGTTTCATTGTTCCCGAGGTTCACCTGAACGAGATCGACGCCCGAGGCAACCAGCCGCTTGGCCATCAAGAGCGACCAGCCGAACAGGTTGTCGCCGTAGCGATCCCGCTCGGCCTGCGGGGCGTCGGCCACGTCGATCGCCTGTCGAACAGAGGGATCGGTCAACATGGCGACGGCTGAGGAGCGATGGTCGTCGAAGGCGGAGGCTTCGGCCCCGGCGTCTAGTTCTCGGCGAATGCCGTCCACGTGGCCGAGCAAGGCGAGGCGGTTGCGCAAGCGGCCACCGTCGAGTCCTTCGGGAAGGTCAAGGCTCGGGGCTCGGAAGGCCTTCTTGGGCTCAGGACGCCCTCGTTCCTGATGGTCGAAGCCGTATTCGGGATAGGCGCCGTAATAGGTGTTGTCGAAGGGGGACGACTCGATGAACCACGGATCCCGCCTCGACCCCATCTGTCCGCCAAACTGACCGGGAATGACGCGGCCGGAGTTGTGGATGAGCCGTTCGGGCAAAACGACCGCCGGCGGCAAGTTCCCGCGAGGCCCTGTCAGGGCACCGGCTACGGAGGCGATGGAGGGCCAGTCGGTTGCCTTCGGACGGGTCGCGTCGAATCCGGGCGGAAGCATGGTCCGACCGGAAAGCATGACCATGTGTCCCTGGGAATGCTCGTTGTACGGGTGCGTCAAGGACCGGACAAGCGACCAAAGATGGGCCCGCTTCGCCAGTTCCGGCAGATGCTCGCAGATCGAGAGGCCCGGCACGCTCGTGGCGATCGGTTGAAATTCGCCGCGAATTTCTTCCGGGGCCTCCGGCTTCATGTCGAAGCTGTCGAGCTGACCCAGACCCCCCGAGAGGAAGATGAAGATGACCGATCGAGCCGGTCGTTCTCCCTGAGAAGCAGGATCGACCACATCGGCCGCGCGCAAGGCCCTCAGGTGCGAGGAGCCGAGGCCAAGCAACCCGATCGCCCCTGCCTGAAGGGCATACCTTCGAGTGATCAAGGGGTGTTGGAGCATGCCGGGACGCGATGCGATGCGGGTCATGACGGTCCTCGCCATCCCAAAAGATCAATTCGGAGGCTTTGCCGGCATCGAGGCCGATCTTGGGCCGTTATACCAAAGTTGAACGCTCGGTGAAACGGCTCATCGCTCCGAAGACGACCACGTAACCGATCCCACCGGAAAGCCATTGCCTGGCCTCTCGGGAGAATCGGTTGCGTGAGAGGGTTCGGGAGCGATCGTGTCCCGATCGGGTTGCGACTGCCGGCCGCGAGGTTTCGGCCGCGATCAGGAGGTCGCGGCGCCAACGCGGCGGAGCTTCTTCTGGATCGGCAGTTCGCTCTCGTAGACCCGCTTGACCCCGTCTCCCATGGCCTTCTCGATGACCCGGATATCCCGGACCAGCCGATGGAAGCCCGAGGGTTCGACCGAGGCGGCCTGGTCGCTGCCCCACATGGCGCGATCGAGGGTGATGTGCCGCTCGACGACGCAGGCCCCCAGGCTCACCGCGGCCAGGGTCGTCTGAAGGCCGACCTCGTGGCCCGAGTACCCGATCGGAACGTCGAACTTCGCCTGCAACACCGGAATGACCCGCAGGTTCAGTTCCTCGGGCTTGCACGGGTAGGTGCTGGTTGCGTGCAGGATGACCAGCTTCTCGGGATTGCAGAGCGAAACGGCGTGCTCGATCTCCTCCATCGTCGACATGCCGGTCGAAAGGATGATCGGCTTGCCCGTAGCCACCGTGTGCTTGAACAGGCTATCGTCGGTCAACGACGCCGAGGCCATCTTGTAGCAAGGGGGGTCAAACTGCTCGATGAAGTCGACCGACGGCTCGTCCCAGCACGAGGCGAACCAGGCGATCCCCTTGTCCTTGCAGTATCGGTCGATCTCGGCAAACTCGTCCTTGCCGAACTCGACCCGGTAGCGATACTCCATGTAGGTCATTTCCCCCCACGGGGTATCGCGACGGATGTCGCGCTGCTCGGGAGGAACGCACAGCTCCGGCGTGCGCTTCTGGAACTTCACGGCGTCGCAACCGGCCAGGGCGGCGGCGTCGATCAGTTGCTTGGCGAGCTTCATGTCGCCGTTGTGGTTCAGGCCGATCTCGGCAATGACATAAACGGGGTGACCTTCACCAACCGGCCGACCGCCGATCGAAACAACCTTAGGCATGTGGAAGTCTCAACGTGTTGAGGAGTTGTGTTCGGTACCCGTTGGCTGAACGGGCCCGGTTCCAGGGGTCAAATCGTAGTGGTAATGGGCAATGAAATCGCCGCTGATCTCGTTGACCCGAGCAATTTGCTCAGGAGTCATTTGGGTGCGCCACTTCTCGGTCGATTCGGGGTTCAGAGGTTTGACGGTCTCAGGTACCCAGCCCCAGCGCTGGGGGTAGGGATCCCTGGCCGGATCATAATTGAGGTATTCTTCCTTGTATTCGGCTCCCAGGAACCCCCACAGTTTCCGAGCAGTTTCCGAAGGCGAGGCAATGAGATCCTCGTATCTCACTGTGAGGAAATTAGAACGCGTCAGAAATGGTTGAATTTTTGCGTCCCGTTTGAGCATTCCCTGGAGCACATGATCACCGCGTCCACGATCCTTGAATTTCTGTCCTGAGGACCACAGGCCACGCGGATCTCGGACATTGTAAATAAACTTCGCGTCTGGAAATGCTTCGAGGATCAACTCGAGATGGTCAATGTAGAATGGCCATTTGTCCCCGACAATTCGGGCGTTCGTGCGAAGGGCGAAATCGCTGAACACTTCGGTCATGACCCGACGAACGACGGCGGCCGGAGTCCCTCGCTTACCGACCAGGCGATTTAAAAGGCGACGACGACGGGAAGGATACATTCCCTTACGAAGCTGATTCCACCACCCCTGAATTGCTCGCTGGTTAAATCCTTGTTTCTCCCACCTCGTGCCGGCTGGATTGATCAGACAGCTCTGGTGATACGGTTCGAGCAGGTAGCTCTCGTAAAGACAAGCAATCTCAGCGTGCTGATCCAGCACCCGTGCCAGGATTGAAGTCCCGCTTTTCTCCGATCCAATACAGAAAAAAAACTTTAAAGAATCGGGCTCTTGTTTGTTCATGAGAAAAGCGAACTCCAATAAGAGTCAACTCGAGCTTGATGGGGGCGATGCTTGCCGGACAGACTCCGAACTGAGGATAAGGTCAGCCAGTTCTCGAAGGGCTCCGCGGCCCCCCGGTGATTCCAGGATGATCCGAGACGCCCGGAGCGCCTCGGGGTGGGCGTCGGCCACGGCCACCGGACATCCGACGGCCGTCAGGCACGACAGGTCGTTCACGTCGTTGCCGACATAAAGCGTTCGCTCCAGGGCAAACCCTCTCTCGTCGAGCCATCGACGTAAGGTCGGAAGCTTATCTTCGATTCCCTGGATGCATTCGATCTTCAGCTTCGCGCACCGCGCCGAGACGACCGGGTGCGTCTCCTTCGAAATCACCACCATCGGCCAGCCGGCCTTGCGGAGGAGTTCCAGACCCATGCCGTCTCCCCGGCTGCAGACGACCGCTTCCTGCCCTTCGCCGAGAACGATCACGCCATTATCGGTGAACACGCCGTCGAAATCGAAGACCAGCACATCGAGCTTCTCTGGCAGCAGCGACTGCTTCTCGGCCTTCGAGCGGGCTCGCAGCAAAACCTCGGCCACTTCCAGATCCACGGGATCGTCGATTTCCCATCGACGTTCCGAAGGCATCTCGTAAAGCGCCGTCTTGCCGAAGAACCGATGCTTCGCCTCGCGGAAGCCGGCAACCTTCATCACATAGACGGCCCCCGACTCCAGATACTGCGGCTCTCGATCCTGCCTGAGCGGTCGGGTCCGCTTATCGTGATTGATTCCGACGCCGTCGCCGCCCCCATCATGCTTCCACAGGAAGTAATGGAACGGCACCACTGCCAGGGCCGTATCGGCCTTGTCTCGTTCCAGCGCCGCGATGGTCCCGTCAATGTCCTCAGCCGCCGTCAGAGGCGACGTGCACTGCAGGAACACGAGCCGATCCGGCTCGTACCCGTCGCCATCCCGCAGCACGTCCAGCGTATGCAGCAGCGCCGCCTCGCTCGATGCCGAGTCCCCCGCCAGCTCCGCGGGCCGATCGACCACCTCGGCCCCGAACCGGCGAGCAATCGCGGCGATCTCCGGATCATCCGTTGAGACGACCACGCGATTCACGCTCCGCGCCGCGCGCGCCGCCTCGATCGTCCAGCCGATCATCGGCTTGCCGCCAACCGGCAGCACATTCTTCCTGGGGATGCCCTTGGAGCCCCCGCGAGCGGGGATGATGGCCAGCGTCGTCATGATACCTGGGTCGTTTCGCGAGGGTTTGAGACGGGCGGTCGTTCCGATCGGTCCGGGGTCGCCGCGGGTTGGGAGGCAGATGGCCGAGCGGCCGGTCGGCGGAGGGCTTGCTTGACCTTTTGAGCCCACGAACGCACGGCTCGGGCCGACTGGATCACGCGGGAGTTTCCTTCCCGGCCCACCTCGGCTCGGGCCGCGTAGATTGCGTCGGGAATGACGAACGTGCGAAGCCGCTCGGCGCCGCCGTCGAGCGACAACTCGGGCTGTCGGGTCACCCGATCCGGAGATTCGAGCAGATCTCGATAGACGGCCAGATAGTGCTGCTCGACGAGCCAGGCCTGCGACCAGTACTGCTCCAGCCAGGCCCTCGACTCCCTGCCCAACTCGGCGAGTTCGTCGGGATGCTTCAGCAGCGACTCCAACACCGCTCCGGCGTCTTCGAGGCGAGTGTTAATGAAGGGGCATTGCTCGGAACCGGAGAAGACCCGAAGCACCCGGTCGGCTCGCTCGTCGAGATAGGCCAAAACGGCGCGACCGAGGCTCAGCCCTTCCAGACCCGAGAGATGATAGCTGCCTGTGATCAATTCGTCGATAATCATTCGAGAACGCCGCTTCAACTGCATGACCTCGCTGAGCGGTCGCGAGCGGATGAAGGCGGTGCGGGCTCCCGTTCGGCGCTCCAGGCGCTGGAGCATCGCGACGGTTTCCGGTGTTCCCTTGG
Organism: Tautonia marina; assembly: GCF_009177065.1. NCBI lineage: Bacteria > Pseudomonadati > Planctomycetota > Planctomycetia > Isosphaerales > Isosphaeraceae > Tautonia > Tautonia marina. The sequence goes on along the minus strand of NZ_WEZF01000019.1, from coordinate 23,005 downwards.
TATCCCACCGAGCCCACCAGGCGCTGCTGGCCCAGCTCGGGCTGAAGACGACGTCGAGGTCGGGCTCCTCGTCCGGAGGCAGATAGGCGGGCGAGTCTTCCGGCACGAGGTTCGGGACGACCCGGGCGGTCGGGAAGAACCGCTCGGGGTACTGCGTGATGACCAGCTTCGGCGTCGGGTCGGAAAGCACCTCATCGACCGTCACGCCCGCAACGCTCGCCACCATCATCGGCGTGCTTTCAAACATCCGGACGAGCCGCGCGCCGCGACGCTCCAGGGCACGAAAGTCGACCGGGGCGAAGTCTCGGCTGTCGGCCGACACGGCGTTGAACAGTTGGATCACGTCGGCCTGCTCGGCCAGCGCGAGGGTCTGCTCCGGATCCTCCTCGTGCACGTGGTCGTGGTCGAAGATGCCCCAACGCTTCAGGTCCACGTGGCGCGCCCGAATCTCCGGGTGCCGATCGACGGCCCGGCTAATCCGGATCGGGGCGCCGGCAAGCGGAGTATTCGAGAAGGAGACGACGTTGATCGGCATGGTGCTCGTGTGTTTCGATCCTGGAGGGTGGCGAGGGCGTCAGATGGCCCGGTTCCAGTAATGGCCCTCGATGTAATCGCGGTCCTCGGTCAGGCAACGGCGACGGTCAACCTGCCGCTCCATCAACAGCGAGATGAAGCGATCGCAGCGTTCCCGAGACTGGTCCATTCCCAGCAACCGTTCGAACTCCGAGGAGTCCGTGACCCGGAAATGCACCAGATCCTTGTTCATGTAAAGGTCTTCTCCATAAGCGAAGACCTTTCCCCCAAAGGCCAGCGCCTCCAGAATCGAGGTGCTGTTAATGCAGATCATCGCGGCCATGTTCCGGTACAGCATGGCCTTGTTCAGTTTCTTGTCGGAGATGTCCGTGAACCGACCTCGGCCGTATTTCGCATAGTCGTAATGCTGACGGTAAAGCGGGTGTTCCTTCACGACAATCCGCATCCCGGGGGGGACAATCCCGTGGATGAAGTCGAGAAACTCGACGTTGTTCTGGAAATTGCAGAAGGTGAACTTGAAGTCGTTCACATCCTTTTGCAACGGCACGTAGACAAAGCCCCGCCGGAGCACCGGCCATCCCTTCGAGAGCGTCCGCCGGAACCCCTCCACTTCCGCCTCACGAAGCGGCTGGCGGTCGAGTGTGGCGGCATCGACGTCCCGAATTTCCGACCGAACGCCGCACCCTCCCCGAGAAATATAGAAGTTCTTACTCCACGGAAGCCACCCGTACTCGGTGAACAGGCAGCGATCGATCCCGATGTGATCGACGACCCTTCGGTGTTCCTCGGCGTTGCCGTTCCCCATGCATACGTAGTCGAAGTCCAGACCGTCGAGCAGACCGGGAACCTCGTCCGGCTCGGTGTACGGAACCAGCTTCAAACGGTCCAGGTCGAGGGGATCGAGCAGCTTCTCCCGCGCCGGATCGGGAAATCGACCTTCGGCCCACCACTTTTTCCCAGGGCAATTGGTGTGATGCACCAGGGCCTCGATCTGATGGCCGGTGCGCCGATAAAACATGTAGAAATCGTTAATGTTGATCGAGTAGCGGTCGGTTGCGAGCAGAACGAGCTTCTTGTTCATGGATGATTTTCAATCCTTGTTCCGAAGTCTGGTGGCACGGGATCAGGGAGTCATATGCTGAACATAGTTCGCGGCGGCCTCTCCCGACACTCCCTCGATGAGACCGGCATCGACCACGTCGTCAATCCGCATGCCGATATTCCTGAGCGCTCCGTCGGTAAAGGGAAGAATGGCGTCGCGGCGTCGCTCGGCCTCGGCCCGGTGGCCCTCCGGATCGGCGAGGGTTTGCTCGATCGCCGTCAGGGCCGCCGCGTCGTCCAGCCGTTCCATCTCCAGCACGGGGCCGGGAGAGCCGAAGAGCATCACATCGCCGTAGTTCTTGAAGCAATTCGCCGTCGTCGTGATGAATGGGCAACCGGCCGAGGCACTCATGACGTTTCCGTGGTGCCGGCCCGTGAAGTTCACGACCGATCGGCCCGCGACCTCGACATAGCGGCGGAAGTCGGGCACCTCATACACGGCCCTGGGATCGATCGCCAGGTCTTCCAGCCACTCATCGCGCGGCCATCCCATCAGGCGAACGTGGACTCCTTGCGCCACGAGCCGACGCACAATCCGACCGAATCGTCTCCGGAGCCGGTCCATCGGCGCGGCGCTGCGTTCAAGGCCGAGAAGCCGGCCAAGCCGATGCTTCCGTCCCCCAGGAACCGGCTGGCGTTCCATCCGAATGGTCGCCGATCCTCCCCCGATCATCACCAAAGGTTCGGGCAGTTGCGACCCGTTGAGCTGGCCGATCAGTTCCTCTCGGACCCCGATGACGATGTCGGGAAAGAGTCGAACATCCGGGAAGAACTTCTTGACCAGCAGATATGAAAGTGGTTCGCGGACACTAACCGTGGCACAGCGGCCAAAGGCATGCCGGGCCAGTTCCACGGCCGAAGGCCGCGACAGGTGCGCCGTGAAGTTGATCAGGTGGCATTCGGCCCCGAGCCGCGACGCCAGGTCGCAAATCATGAGGACCATCCGCGAGTTCGCCTGATCCTCCAGCACCGACCCCTCGCCGTTGATCACCACCAGGTCGGCCCACCTTAGCTTCTCGACCAGATCAGTCAGCACCGGCAACGGCGACCTCATCATCCGGTCGGCCGATTGCTCGATCGTCGTTACCTCCGACGGCAGCAGATCCCGACGCTCATCCTCTGTGAACGGATGATTGATCGTCGAAAGAAAGATCCGTTCGACACTCGCTCCCGGAAAGTGGCGTTCCACCAATCGGTTGAGCATGAACATCGTCACCTGGCATCCCAGGTTCGGGTTCGTGCTGGTGTCGTTGACGAGGAGGAGGTTCATGGATGGATCAGCGGGTTGAGGGCGCTAGCGTGAAAGAGTTCGTCAGGGTTGGGCGGCAAATCGGATCGCCGGGTGAACATTCTCGGGTAGGTTTTCAAAAGGGGCGGAAAGACCTTTTGCTTGAAAGATCGGTGATTTGTAACTCGTAAACGCAAGTTCTCTGGTGCGATCGATAGCAAGACCTCCCCGGTGGTAACCTTTTGTGTCAGCAATGAACATCGTTCCGACGGTTCCCGTAATCTTCTCGCACCTCTGGGGGTCGAAAACCTGAAAAAGGTCGTCCTCATGTGCCCGGACGCCACCCTCGGAGTCACGCCACGTTTTGGGGTTCGTCCAACGGCCAACTCCTGCGTGAGTCTTTCTCATGTAGTGGAACGGCCCATTGCCATCATCTACATCATTTAGATACACGAATGCTTTTACGACTTGTACGTCTTCGTAATCTCGATGCCACTGCTGACTTGATCGTGGGGTTGCCGACCCGGAAACAAGTGTATTCCAGTAAGAAGGTGTCATTACTTTTGAGTACAAATGAAAGTAATGGTTGACAAGCGATATGATGTCTGGGTGAAGCGCCAATTGACCAAGGGCTGTTTGGTACTGAGGGCTGTCCTCCCAAGGCCGAAACTGAACAATGTAACCTTTGCTTCCATCCTTCTCATCGTGTGGTGAAAGTAAGGCATTTTGTTTGGATTCAATTTCGTCGGCAAGCCGGTGGCAACCTTCCCGGAACTCTTTGCGAAGGCCGTCGAGTAATTCTTTGCCTCCAGTGAGCTTTGTGATTGAGAACACCGCCAGTCCATCACGCGCGAATTGGCGAGCGATCGGCTTCATGTGAAACGGAACTTCAAGCGGATTATCACGCTGAAGTTGCCAGGCTTCTCGGTTCGCGGTTTTTCTCCATCGCTGGAGCTTTCGAGAACCTTTAATCGACGTGATAATGTTCCTAACCATTTGTGGGTCTTTGCTCCCAAGATGCTCTTTGCCGCGTGTCAATATGAGGAGTCAGCGGAAGAGGTAACAGGGACAGGCTGTGGTGTTCGAGCATAGTCATCGAACGAGTAGTTGAATGTAACTAGATCTTGTTGGCAGCGATCTTCAACGGCTCGGCGAATGCCAGAGTCATAATAGTTCTGATACTGAGCAGTTTTACCATCACCTCGATTCAAACGAGGTAGTGTGATTCGCGGAACATGAAAAAGATCCCTGATGTGAGATGCCAGGCCAGGGCGAACACCTATCCTCCTACATGCATCTGCAAAATCATGCTGGAGGTTTTCGAATTTATAGATTTTGTCTACAATAATCTTTCCTTCTTCGTTGCAAATATAAGGTTGCTGATTAAAGAGAAGGTCTGATGCTGGGTCTGCGTCATTCAATGCCGCTTTGACAAAATCTGTGAAAGTGTTGGCGTGCAGTGCAAGGCGAACTTGAGCTTTCTCGTGCTCAAGAGAGTCGTGTCGTTTCAGAAAATGATAGTAAGATACGAGGCGGGAAAATGGGTTCCGAACAAATGCAAATGAAAAATAGCTGTCGAAAATTTCTTCGCCCATCAGTTTTCGCAGATCGCTTGCAGCTAAATGCTTCCCACTGAGATGAAAGCGGCTAGAGAGACCAAGTTTGTTTTTTTCAATGAAATCTTGGTCGAATTTGCCTATATTCTCAATTTTGCACTGTCCTTGTAGTGCCTTCTCGATGCTTGTTCCGGCGCACTTTGGTATATGGATGAAAACAAACTTTAGGTTATGGGAGTATGACATGCTTTCAAGTCTCTCGTGAAAATGGGTTTGTCCCTTGGTTTGAGCCTGCCTGATGGAGGAGCCTTGCTTGGTCAACGGTCAATCGAAATTAACCTCCAAGGGTACGCCACCCGAGAGCGACCAGTCGAAATCGGCGAAAATCATGCCGTCCTCGTTCATGAGTCGACCACCCTTCTGGTAGAAATCGCCGCGTTCGACTTCAATCTGACCGACGGGGTTAATCAGGTCGATGAGCTGTCGCTTCGCGTGAATCTGACAGTGGTAGTAATAATGGCCTCGGCTCAACGGCCATCGGGGAATGGTGCAAGAGGCGACTCCCTCCCCAGACTCTGTCTCAAAGAATCGATTGGCGAATCCACTTCGTAATTCGGTCAGCTTTTGGCCGTGCATGGTCCGAAAGCCGATGGAAAATTCGACCTCCGACATCGGGGAGTCGCTTCGGTTCAGGTACCCGATCTCAACACGCACCGAGCGACCAGGAATGAACGTCAGCAACTCGGTCCCACTCTCGGCATCGATAAATCGGATGTCCTTGATCAAAATCTCCCCGCTCCCCCGTCGGTTGGTTACCTCCAGCAACGACTGGCGGTCGGAGGTTGGCGTGTTGGACTGGAGGTAGAAGTTGATCGCCTCCGAAATCGGGCCATCAAAGTTCAATTGCCCTTGGCTCAGCACGATCCCTCGGTCGCAAAGGGCCTGGTGAGCGCCGAGGTTGTGGCTGACGAACAGGACCGTTCGATCGCGGTCGGACGAAAGATCCCGCATCTTGCTCAGGCACTTCTGCTGAAATTCAAGATCGCCGACGGCTAGCACTTCGTCGATGATCAAAACCTCGGGATCAAGATGAGCCGCCACCGAGAACGCCAGCCGAACCTTCATGCCCGAGCTGTAGCGCTTGATCGGCGTGTCAAGAAATCTGGAGATGCCCGAGAACTCGACGATCTCCTCGAACTTCCGGTCGATTTCCCGACGGGTCATGCCGAGGATCGTGCCGTTCAGATAGATGTTGTCGCGGCCGGTCAGCTCGGGGTGAAACCCGGTGCCGACTTCCAGCAATGAGGACACACGCCCGTGAACCACCACCCGGCCAGCGGTCGGGCAGGTGACTCGGGAAAGAATCTTCAGCAGGGTCGATTTCCCCGCGCCGTTGCGGCCGATGACCCCGAGAACCTCCCCCTGCGAAACCTCAAAGGATGCATCGCGGAGGGCCCAGATGAGATCCGCCTCCTCTTCGGCCCCCGATCGTGAGGTGTCCAGCCGCCAGAGTTTGCGGAAGTTCTTCAGCGGGCGCTTCATCGCATCGATCGAGGCAGAGAGCAGCGATTCGTGCCGCTCCTCCGCGAGGCCGATCCGGTAAAGCTTGCTCAGTCCTTCGACACTGATGGCGGTGTTCGACATGATGATGTTCGGAAGAACTCTGGGATGCGGAGGGGAACGGACGAGGAACCAACGCCACGCCAAGGGCTCGAATGCACTTCAAGTCTAGGCGACGTCGGCAAACAAGCGTTCGGATCGCCGAAAGTAGAAGAGACCGGTCACCAGCAGAATCACGGCAACCAGCGTACCTTCGAGGATCAGGGGAAGGTGATATTCGAACGGGGCGCCCAGCAGGCTGGCCCGGAATCCGGTGATAACCGCCAGCATCGGGTTCAGCCCGAAAATGGGCAAGAGACGACCGGGGATCATCTCGGTCGTGTAGATCACCGGCGTCAGGTACATCGCCAGTTGAATCACGAAGGTCAGGGCATACGCCACGTCTCGGTACTGCACCGCCATCGCCGCCAGCCAGAGACTCAGCCCCAGCACCGCGACGAAGGCTACCAAAATCATCGCCGGAATCACGACAATCGCTTCCGGGCGCGGAGCAACATCATACCCCGCCATCGCGTAGCCGAGCAGCAGCAGCCCCAGCAACAGCAGCATGATCCCCAGGTCTACGAACTTCGAGAGAATCTGCGCCAGGGGCAAGATGATTCTCGGGAAGTAGATCTTCGAGATCATCTGGTTGTTCTGGACCAGACTGTTGCTCGCCCCCGTCAGTCCTGAGGAGAAGAACAACCAGGGAAGAATCCCGCAGAAGGCCACCAGCGCGTACGGAAGGTTCCCCGGCAACGAAATCTTGGCCACCCGGCTGAAGATGACCGTGTAGATCAGCATCGTGATGACCGGCTGAAAGACCGCCCAGCCAATCCCCAGCACCGACTGAGCGTACCGCGCCTTGATCCCCCGCCAGGTCATGAACACGAGCAGATCGCGTCGTTCCACCAGCTCTCGAAGATTGACCAGTTGCCACCCCGACGGCGGCTCGATGATCAAGGTGTCGACCGTGGCCGACGGTTTCGAGGAGGCGACCGTTCCGACTGAGAACGCCGAGTCTCCGGTGGTGGTTCCTGGATCCCTCTCCAAAACTCAAACCGCTGCGCGGCCCTCTTGGTTGCTGTGCTTCACGAATCCCGCGTCCCTGGTCGAAGGTGTGACAGACCGAATGCAGTGTGGGACGTTGGCAAGGATTCGTCCGTTGCGACTCATCGGAACGCCATCACCATCCACGGGTGGGATCCGAGTGATCGAGCGCGAACGATTTGATCTTGAATGATCTTAGGGAAACAACCATCACTTGTGACACGTCTCTCGAAAATCCGCCGGAAGCACACGGTATCGAGCGTCACCTTTTTTTGTCAAATGAAAACCTGGTGAACGTGCATTCGCCTGGAAGCTTAGGCAGCCTGGGTTATTTGTCGGCGGGATCGGCCGGAGATTCCGGGCTGGTCAAGATCCCCTGGAGCAGGTCCGCCAGGCGATAGCCGGCCAGGGCCGATTGCCGCCGCGCGAGCGATCGGGCGTCGGCCTCGTAACCGATCGGGATGTCGGGGAACTCGGCCAGCGAGGGGTCGAGGTTGCGATAAACCGTCTGGAGGGCGAGGTCGACCCCTTCCCGCGACCATCGGCCCGGGTCGGGCTCTGCGAGCCGCTCGGCAAACGTCTCACGCGGAGACTCGGCCCGCAAGGCGGCGGCCAGCGCTTCGACGCTCTCGGGAGTCGCGTCGGTCCCCAGCGCCCGGTCCCAGTAGCTGTGCAGGTTCCCCTGGGCGAACCGAATGCCGTTGCCTCCCCGGTCGCCGTTGGGGGTCGCCACGCAAAAGCGGGCCACGTTATGCAACGGCTGATGCAGGTCGCCGACCAGATGAAAGATCCAGCTCAGCGCCAACGCCCGATCCGACGCCGAGGCCGACCGGTCGCGCGCGATCGCCAGGTTCGTCGCCAGCGATTCAAGGATGTCGCCGTGCGGGTCGTCGTAGTCGAGGTCCTGCAACGGGGGCAGCACCTCCACCATCCCTGCGGAATCGACTATGATCCGGAAGTTGATGTAATGAGCCCGGCCGAGATCGTAGCGCTTGAACGGGCCCGGCCGCTTCACGTCGTCGGGGAAGACGGCCGCGTTCATGAACCGGTTCAGCTCGGCATTGTCACCGTTCAGGGGATGCTTGGCCCAGAAGGTCGCGTCTTGCGCGGCCGGGTGCTGGTCGAGCAAGTCGAGAAGCGCCTGACGGGCCTCGGGGCCGAGTTCCTCGAAGGCGATGGCCGCAATCACCCGGTGGCCGCAATCGTTCCAGAGACTCGCCGATTGGGCTCGATGTGGACCAACGGTGAACAGGGCAAGGATCGCAACAACCGACAGAACGAAGGGTCGCATCGGCGGAAAACTCGGCCAGGGGTGGAGCGGGGCACGTCTCGGGAGCGTTGCCAGAATACGCGATTGATCGCCCCGTCCCCAAGCCCGATTCCGCTCTGATCACCTCCCCTTCGGTGGAACGGGCCCTCGTGAATCGAGGGGCTTTCGCAGCAAGCAGACGTCCTGGACCGGATTCCCGCGAGCCGCCTGGGGCAGCCATTCCAGAAGCTCCCACCCCTCGGCCAGGCCCGTTGCGAGCGACCCAGGCGGGTGGAAGGCGGCGCAGTCGTTGCTCCCTTCGCGGTCGGTGCCCACCACCACCATCTCCCCCCTGTCGTACTGGTTGCGAAGTTGGGGAGAAAGACCGGCTCGGTAGGCGTCGCCGTGCAGGGTGATCAGCACCAGGCCGCCGGGCCGGACCACCCGGCGCAGCTCGGCCATCCAGTGCCGCTGGCGGGTCGCTCCCATGTGCGTAAAGACCGACAGGGCGTAGGCCAGGCCGAACCAATCGTCGGGGGCGTCGATCCGCCCATCGAGCGTATTGACCGCGAAGCGAGCGAAGCCGAGATGACGGCGGCACCAGGCGATCATCGCCGGGTTGGTGTCGGTCCCCACGATCTCGACCCCCGATGCGGCCAGGCTCGACCAGTGGCGCACCACCCGGCCGACCCCGCAGCCGAAGTCGAGCAACGCCCCCACCTCCTCCATCGGCATTCCGTGGCGGGCGGCGGCGTTTCGGATGTCCTCGGCGGCCCAGCGACCCCCCTGGAGAAACCAGTTCGGGTCCTCGGAATTGCCGATGTCGTGCAGCAAGCGAGGAGGCGGTACGGGCAATCCGGCGGCCCGCTCGGCCAGGCGAACCGGCACCCCTTGAATCCGATGCCGGGTTCGTTCGGCGACGCGCTGGAGCCGTCGTCGGGCCCGATGGGCCAGGCCGATCTGCTGCCCCGTTCCTCCGCCGTGCATTGCCGCAATCCTCCTGGCGGCCGGTCCTCGGCAGGCACTCCCTTGGCCTGACCCTTCGGTTGTGATCGCCTGAACGGCAAGGAACGGACGATCTGCGCTGGACCGGGACCTCGTTCTCTACCCGGAGCGGACAGAACGGTCAAGCTCGGCCCGGCCGGAACCCACTCCCCACCAATAAGCGCACCGGAAACGATCCCCATGCGATCGGGACCGTCTCCGGCGGGTTTCGAACCACAATTCTCAACGAGCCGGGGCACTCACCCTCCCCGGCCTCGTTCACTCAGCGAGACGACGGAATGCCTTGCTCGCCGAACAGGACCATCGGGCGTCCCGACGTGGGCACCAGGTCCTTCGTGTTGTAAATCACCTGAGCATCCAACGCCCGATCGATCAGATCGACCGTTTCGAGTAGATGAGCGCGGGTGTAGGAGTCGGCCTTGCCGTTGGTCGCTTCGAGAATCTTCGATGCCTGATCCTTCAGCTCGCGAAGCTGCATCTGGGCCAGGTTCGAGATCGGCTTCTGGGCCGCCCCACTGCCTCCATTGTCCAGACACAGATCGATCAGGCGATCGAGATGCTCGCGCTGAAGGTTCCGGCGCAGGCTCGACACCATCGGCTTCCGATCGGTGAACGGACCGTTGCCCGGCTCGTCCAGCTCCGACCAGATGGCCTTGCTCACGGTTTCGAGCAGTTCGGGAAGGGTCAGGGCATCCTCTTCGGCCGGAATCCGGAACTCGTTGTCATAGACCCGCCTCAGGGTGGTCGGATTCATGAGCATCGTCAGTGCTGATGCCTGAATGCCCATGATCCGATCGTGAATCGGCCAGGTCGGTTCATCGTTGACGGCCGATCGGAACCCGTCGCCGTCGAGCCACTTATCGACCGACATCCGGCGGAGCAGCTCGGGGGTCAGGCCGAACGCGTCGTCCTTGAAGGCGTTCTCGATGATGAACGCCAGGGCTGCCCGCTGTTGATCGACCGGAACGACCTTGATCGGGTCGCGGTCGCCGGGGTCCCCCTTCTTGTCTCGGTTGACGAACGCGCCGCCGACCCAGCCGGCCAGCATGTTCAACGACGAGACCTGGAACCCGAGGGTCATCTCGTAGCCGCGACGAGCCTTGGCCCAGCTGTCGCCGTCGTCGACGAACTTCTCCAGAAGCCGCTCGCGGTGATAGCGCGCCAGCCTCATCTGGTTCTCGGCGTAGTCGAGCGGGTCTTTCGAGAAGTCGTAGCGACGGGCCAGCGGGTCGGGTCCACCGGTGTCCTCGTCGGTTCCATACGCCAGTTCGGGTTCGGAAACCCGGGAGAGAACCTTCTTGAGATCCTTTTCATCGGTCGTATAACCGAATTCAATGGCCCAAAGATCATACGGGCCAATGTCGATCATCGTATAGTCACCCTGGACCTCTCCCGATTCCATGTTGATGTTCACGGGGTTATAGTCCATCACCGACCCGGTGAACGGCTTCTGTCCCTTCAGGGCGTTGCTGTTGATCTCCTTCAAGGTGTAGAGGCCCGACGCCTTGAAGTTGTGCCGCAAGCCGAGGGTATGACCAACCTCGTGCGCCACCAGGTCCGCGAGCAAGGGGCCGATGAACTCCTCGGGAATCCCGTCGAGCATCTCCTTCGGCTCCGAATCGTCCTCCTTCTTAGGCGATTCGCCGTCCTTGTCCCCTTCGGCCAGGGCGGAGTGATCGTGACCGTGCCCGTCGTCGAGCGTCGCCAGGTGCAGCCGCAAGGCGGCCACGTCGCGAGCCCGTCCCGAAGCGGCCAGGCAGAGGCCGTTGACCTGGCTCATCCGACCGATCAGGCCGTCGAACTCGTTGTCCCCCATCAGGGTCGGGTCGACGTGGGCGGCCGGGTGGCCTCCGAGCGGCTGGGGGCCTCGCATGGCGCGCTGGGCGATCAGGAGGTCACGATCGGCCGGCGGGGCCATCCGGATGCGGGGGTCCCAGTCGGGGTTGGCGTCGAGCCAGGCCATGGTTTCGGGACTGAAACCTTCCAGGGCGATCTTCGGCAATTCCTGGTTGTAGTCGCGCCAGAAGGCCCGAATCCAGCCGTCGGTCAGGATGATGTCGGCGTCAAGGATCTGGCCGGTCAGCGGGTTGACCCGGCTGGGGCCGATCGCCGTGCCCACGTCGTTGTTCAGCCACCGGATGAAGTTGTACCGAACGTCCTCCGGGTCCTTCTCCATGTGGGCCCCTGAGGCGGCATCCTGGTAGTAAACCTCAATCGCGTTGGAGAAGCCGACCTTCTCAAACGCCTTGTTCCAGTAGAGCACCCCCTCGCGGACCCATCGGCGGTATCGGATCGGAGTCGTGTGCTCGATGTAGAAGACGATCGGCTGCTTCGGCGGGCTGACATTCAAGCTCGGATCGGCCTTCTCCAGGTGCCAGCGGTTGATGTAGCGGACCCGGTTTTCTCCCTCGGCGAACTTGCCCAGGTCGGAATAGGCTGTCGTGAAGTAGCCGACGCGCTCGTCGGCCTTCCGGACTCGGTAACCGGTGTTCTCGGGAATCAGGCTGATCGAGTAGTGCAAGGTTCGAAGCTGCCCGTCCTCCATCGGCACCTCGAAGGCCAGCTCAACGTTCTGCTCGAACGCTTTGGCTGTCTTGATCGCCGCGAGCCTCGGGTTGCTGATCCGGACGCTGTTGCCGAAGAACTTCGACGCCTGGCCGACCAGCAGCTCATCCAGGTCGATCACCGGGCCGCCCTGGGGAACGATCGTCAGGATCGGGATGTCGAGCAAGACCTTGTCGGTGAACAGGCGCTGGACCGAGGCCTTCGACTCGTTGTCGCCCGTCGATCGGATCTCGACGTTCGGCTGGATGAGGGCCAGCCGCTTGTCGTAGGGCTTCCAGTAGACGTACATGTCGCCCGCCTGAAGCCCGGCGAAGCGCTCGCCGCTGGCCACGGTCAGGGCGATGTAATGCTTCTGCCTCATGTACTCTCGGGGAAGCTCGGCGATCATCTGGCCGTCGCGCTTGCGAATCCAGATGTTGAAGAAGCTCGGCTTGCCGTCGAGCATCGAGACGACCTTCTCATACCCCTCGATCACCTTGTCGAGCGGAGGGAAGTCGTCGGGCTTGGCCTGATTACCGTTCGATCCTCCCTGAGCCAGCCGGGCGATCAGCTCCGGAGGCAACCCGCTCGGCAGCGGGCCGGAAGGGAACGCGGAGGGGGATTCCTCCTGCGGCTGGCCAATCGCCTGCGAGGCCGGACCACCAAGCAGGGCAATGCCCAGCATCGGTGCCAGCCAGCGGAACCCGAAACTCGGGAAGCGCATCATGGTGGCGTCTCTCTCGTGGGGTCAATCAACGCGGAGATGAGTTCAAAGCAAGATCGGGAGGAACACGAAGACCCCGTTCCCGGCTCGCTCGCGGAGAGGAAGCGAGCGGTGGATCATCCACCGGGAAGCCTTGGGGGGCGGAACGTGGTCGATTCTCGTTCCCTCTGTTCGAGTCCGTGAGCGGTCTGGTTCGACTCCGTCGCTCCCAGACCGTTCACTCCAGAACTATCCTACGCACTCCCCGCCCCACAACACAGTCCACTCCGAACGAAATCGGATCTTTGGGGAGAATTGGAGAATTTGGGGCGATTGGCGCGGTTTTGCGAAACGGGGCGATTATTCTGGTTTCAGATTGACCCCGATCCACGGTCCCCGGCCCTTTGGCTGGTGCGGAGCGTGGATCGGCGGAGGGTTGCGAGAGACGGCTCAGCGTGCGATCGGCTTCAGGATGACGTTGCGGTAGAAGACCTCGGCCCCTTCCGATTGCAAGGCGATCCGGCCGGCGGTCACGCTCGCGCCGGTGCCGTCATTGACGACGGTGCCGTTGACGATGTTGACGATCCGGTCGCCATCGCAGATGACCTCGATCGTGTTCCACTCGCCGTTGGGCTTCTCGGTGTCGGGAGACTTGATGAACCGGCCGCCGGTCTTGGTCTCGCCGTCGACGGTCAGGGTTGTGCCGCCGACCATGAAGAAGTCGCCGCAGTCCCCTTCCTGAATCTGGCACTCGATCGAGGTGGTCCAGATCTTGTCCGGCCCGACGCAGTGCATCAGGATGCCGGAGTCTCGGATCACGTCGGCCCGGGGGGCCCACTTCTTCTCGCCCCACTTGAATTCGAGGACCAGGTGGTAATTCTTGTACGCCTCCTTGGTCGTCAGGCAGGCGAAGCGCTCGCCGGTGACTTCGAGCAGGCCGTCCTTGACGGTGAAGATCCCCTCGGCCTTCGATTCGGGGCTGTAGGGCTCGGTTCGGGGGTCAACGTGGATGGCCCAGTTGTCGAGCGAGTTGTCCTGGAGCAGGACGATCGTCTCTCCTCCTTCGGTCACGTCGATCGCCTCGTCGTCGGCCAGGGCCGGAGCACCAAGGCTCACGACCAGCAGGCTCAAGGCCGGAATCAGGTGGGGAAGCGACTTCAAGTTCAAGAGGTTCATCGCGTCGTGGTCTCCTGGGGAGGGTCGAGCGCCGGCCTTTGCTTTGGGGAATTCGGGGAAACGGGGCCGACGCCGACCGGCATCGTAGCAGCCGCCGGAAGCCTCGACAACGATCCCGCAGCAAGGCCGACCAATGCGAGCGATCGGCCCTCCCGCCCTCGATTACCGTCGCAGGCGATCCCGGAGCCGTCGGGTGATGGCGTCGAGCGTCGATCGGCCTTCCTGGCGGGCGTCGATGGAGAACCGGCCAATCTGAACCTGGGGCTGGTCGATCGAGCCGGTAATTTTCAGATCAAGGAGATCCTCGGGAGTGATCCCGGCATCGGCGAGCAAGGCGAGCATGTCCGGGCCGACTTTCCCGGCGAGCGGCGCGGTATCGAGCTGGTAGTGGATGCGACCGTCGAAGGCCGAACCCCCAGTCAGGACGATCGGCGTTCCGCCCAGGTTGAGCTGGATCTTCCGGCTCAAGATGCGCCGATCTTCAATGGAAAACTCGCTCCGCAGCGAACCGACCTTGCCGTACTGCGTGACCGGGAGGACGCGAGCCAGGTCGATCAGCAGCGACGAACCCTCCAGCCGGATCGGGTCGATCCGGACCATCCCCCGGCCACTCAGCGAATCTCGGATGTCCGAGCCCGAGGCCCCCTGCCCCTTCAATTCGAGGTCGACGTCGAGCTTGCCGTCCAGTTGATCGGAGGCCCCGGCGAGATACGGGACGAGGTACGTCATCAGCCCCAGGTTCGAGCCGAGCTGAACGCCTCGGGCTTCCAAATGGCCCATGAAGGCCGGTGACGGTCCCCGCTCAATCTCGGCGGCGAGGGCGAAGGTGCCGCCATTGAGCCCCCCCCTCAGATCCTCGATTTCGACGACCGAGGGCCACCAGGTTCCCGAGCATTGCAGGTCGTCGATCGCCACCGTCGTGGCCACCTGGGCATCGACAAAGACGATACGTCCCCGAGTCAGGCGGAAGGTAATCGGCCCGTGCGACTCGGAGTCGCCCTGCGGATCGTCGTGGACCGAAAGCTCGGGAGGCTCGGCGTTCCGGAGCAACAGCCAGGGAGGGAAACGGCCGTTTCGATCCCGGGCCAGGCGGAGCGAGAGGTCGCACACATCGACCCGGCTCGGCTCTCCCCGACCGACGAGCAAGGCTCCAAGGCTCAGATCGACCCGAACCGATCCGGCCTCGACCCAGGGGGCGGTCACCTCGTCCGGCGTGGTTCTCGGTTCGAGGATCGACAGCCCCGTCAGGTGGACTCCGCCGAGAGGGCCGAACCGGACGTGTTCCAGCCGAGCCGGGCAACCGGTCATGCGCTGGACCCGTTCCTCGATGGCTCGCCGGGCCCAGTCGGTCGGCACGAACGTCAGGACGGCCGTCCAGAACACGGGCGGGGCCAGCACCAGGGCGATCAGCCAACGTCGGCCGAGGCGCAGGCGTCTCGGACCTCGCATGGCGAGCCTCCGTAGGCCCGGGGGAAGTGCGGAGCCTTCCCGCCCACAACGATTGCGGCGCGGGTCGTCACCCCGGAATGTCGCGGGGACCATACCGTAAGCCGTCGGAGGCGACAAGCGGAACTTCCCGGGCGGTTGGTTGCATCGGCCTGGCCTCCCGGCTAGCCTCAGCCCTGAGACCGTTCGGTTTCGACGAGAGGGGATCGACCCTCGGCCCTCGACCCTCGGCCGAGGCCCGTCCCAATGCCTACCCCCGGCTCGGATTGCGGACCCAGGAGGATGATCCTGATGAATGCCTCTCTGCGCGTGCTGGCCCTGTTGGCGTTGCTTCCTCCGACCTTGATCGAGGCCGGCGAGCTGCCCAGGGTTGCCGGTGTTCCGCTTCAGCCGCTCGCCGCCCAGGCCCGCCGCGTGGCCGATGCCCTGGAGGTGATCGGCCGCCCGCTCAGCGTCGAGGAACGGGCCCAGCTCGAACGAGCCTTCACCCAGACCGATGAGTCGGAAGGCTCCGCCGCGATCCAGGAGATTCTCGACCCCTACTGCCTCGTCGGCGTTTCGATCAACCCCGAGAGCCGGGTCAAGGCCCAGCAAGGGCCGGCCGAGCCAATCCTGACGCAGCAAGGCTGGCGAGCCTTTCTCATCAAGGTCCACAACGAGGCCGGCGTGACGGCTCCGCTTCGCGTGGCCAGCCCGAACGCGGCACCGATTTACACCCGATCGACCGCCTCGCCCGATCCGAAGCAGACGATTCCGCCCGAGTCGATCCCCGACCGCTGGACCGAGATCGCCATGTTCAACGACCGGCCGTTGAACCCGACCCTTTCGGGTCTGGCGCTCGAATACCGGATCATCCAGATTTACAGCCGAGACGCGGGCCCCCGCGAGGCGAAGCTGACCTTCGACGTCGGCCAGGGAACCCAGGACCTCGGCTTCCGATCCGACGTGGACATCCTGTTCCAGTGCGAGCCGGGCGTGGTCGTCTCGCTCGACATTCGAGACGAGGACGACACGCCGGTGATGGCCTCGCTCTTGATCCGCGACGAATTGGGACGTGTTTACCCGTCTCCCGGTCGCCGGCTCGCCCCGGACTTCTTCTTCCACCCGCAGATTTACCGGAAGTCGGGCGAGTCGGTCATCCTGCCGCCGGGCACCTTCGACGTCGAGTACACCCGAGGGCCGGAATACCAGGTCAAGTCTCGCCAGATCACCGTGGCCGAAGGGGCCGGCACCCAGACCGAAGCGTTCGAGCTGGAACGCTGGGCCGACCTGGCCGCGATGGGCTGGTACTCCGGCGATCACCACGTTCACGCCGCCGGTTGCGCCCACTATGAAAGTCCGACTGAGGGGGTTGAGCCGGAGCACATGATGCGGCACATCCTCGGTGAAGACCTGGCCGTCGGCTGCGTCCTGAGCTGGGGGCCGTGCTGGTACTACCAGAAGGAGTTCTTCGAAGGAGATATCCACCCACTTTCGACCTCCGATTACTTGATGCGATACGACGTCGAGGTTTCCGGGTTCCCCTCGTCGCATGCCGGGCACCTGTGCCTGCTCCGCCTGACCGAGGACGACTACCCCGGCACGACCTTGATTGAAGAATGGCCGAGCTGGACCTTGCCCGTCCTGCAATGGGGCAAGGAGCAAGGCGGGGTGGTCGGTTACTCGCACTCGGGCTGGGGCTTGCAGACGAAGTCGCTGGAGCTGCCGACCGATGAGATTCCGCCATTCGATGGCATCGGCGCGAATGAATACATCGTGACCGTGGCCCACGATGCGGTCGATTTCATCTCCAGCGTCGATACGCCGGCCCCGTGGGAGTTGAACATCTGGTATCACACCCTGAACTGCGGCTACCGAGCGAGGATCAGCGGCGAGACGGATTTCCCCTGCATCTACGGCGAGCGGGTCGGCCTGGGGCGGTCGTACGTCAAGATCGACGGAGAGCTGGACTTTGATCGATGGGTTCAAGGGATCAAGGAGGGCCGTTCGTACGTCTCCGACGGTCGGAGCCATCTGGTCGATTTCAAGGTCGAGGACGTGGCGGTGGGTGAGAACGGCAGCGAGCTGAGGATTGACGCGCCGGGCCAGGTCCGCGTTTCGGCCTCGGTTGCCGCCCTGCTCGCCCCCGAGCCGGACGAGCGAACCGAGGCGATCCGCAACCGACCGTTGAGCCAGCAGCCGTACTGGGATGTTGAACGGACCCGGATTGGCGACTCGCGGCGGGTGCCGGTCGAGGTGGTCGTCAACGGATACCCGGTCGCCCGGCAGGAGATCGAGGCCGATGGCTCGTTCCAGGACCTGACCTTCGACATCCCGATCGAGCGGTCGAGCTGGGTGGCCCTGCGGATCTATCCCAGCTCGCATACGAACCCGATCTTCGTCCTGATCGATGACCAACCGGTCCGGGCCTCGAAAAAGTCGGCCGAGTGGTGCCTCAAGAGCGTCGATCAGTGCTGGTCGCAAAAGGTCAACGCCATCCGTCCCGAGGATCGGGAGGAGGCCGAGGCGGCCTATGAGTTCGCTCGGGAGGCCTATCGCAAGATCCTGGCCGAGAGTGAGGCTGAGTGATCAGATTGTCAAAGAGTAGGTAGATGAGGAATCGCTCATGACGTCTTCGGGTCGTCCGTCGCTGCTTCCGTTGATCGGTCCCGGGTTACTGGTTGCGGCGACGGGAGTGGGGGCGGGCGACCTGTTGACGGCGAGTTACGCGGGCTCGAAGGCGGGCATGGCCCTGGTCTGGGCGGTGGTGATCGGCTGCGTCTTCAAGTGGGCGTTGACCGAGGGGCTGGCCCGCTGGCAGATGGCCACGGGCACGACCTTGCTCGAAGGCTGGGCGACGAAGCTCGGCGGCTGGATTCGCTGGGTCTTTCTGGCGTATCTGTTGCTTTGGTCGCTCATCACCGGGGGATCGCTGGGAAAGGCCTGCGGCGTGGCGGGGGACGGTCTCTTTCCGCTCGGCGACCGGGCCACGTCGCAGGCGATCTGGACGGTGGTGCATGCGCTGGGTGGCCTGTTTCTGGTCTGGGTGGGAGGATTCAAGACCTTTGAGCGGATCATGGCGGTCCTGGTCGCATCGATGTTCGTGTGTGTGATTCTCGCCGCCGCGCTGCTGGGTCCGGACTTCGAGGCGATCGCTCGGGGGCTGACCCGCCCGACGATCCGATCGGGAGACTTGCCCTATGCGGTCGGGTTGCTCGGCGGGGTGGGTGGGACGGTGACGTTGCTCTCGTATGGGTACTGGATTCGGGAGTCGAACCGATCGGGCCTGGAGGGGGCGAAGCTCTGCCGGATCGACCTGGCGATTGCCTACGCCGCAACGGGGCTGTTTGGCATTGCGATGCTGGTGATCAGCTCCCGGATTACCGTGGACCGTCAGGGGGCCGAAGTGGCGCTGCTGCTGGCCGATCAGCTTCAGGAGGCGGCGGGGCCGGTGGCTCGGTTGGTCTTTCTGGTCGGGTTCTGGGGGGCGGTTTTTTCGAGCCTGCTGGGAGTCTGGCAGAGTGCGCCCTATCTGTTCGCCGACTTCCGGCAGCTGAGCAAGGGAGACACCGACGCCATCGTCGATGTGGACCTCGACCAGACGCGGGCCTATCGGGGGTATCTGGTTGCCATTGCGGTGGTTCCATTGGTGTTGATTCAACTTTCCGTCAGGCATGTGCAACTGGCTCATGCGGTGCTGGGGGCGTTGTTCATGCCGTTGCTGGCGGTGACGCTCCTGATTTTGAACAACCGAGAGGACTGGGTCGGCCGGAGCTTCCGGAACCGTTGGGGGTCGAACCTGCTCTTGATTCTCACGCTGGTGACGTTTGCGGGCATCGGGATTGCCGATCTCCTGAGCCGGTTCGGCGGTGGTGCGGCAGGCCCGCCTTGATCGGACCTTGCCGCGCCGGGCATGGCCTCAGATCACCCCATGCAGTGGCCCTCCGGGGGCGCCGAGGGAATCGACCTTGCGCTCGGCGTCGGGGTCGTCTTCCAGCGGGGGGGCGTGGTGCGGCTTGATCCGGGCGTCGATGACGAGTGAGCCGCGGCAGAACCAATGCTTCTGGTGGGTCGAGGAGCCGATGCCGTGGATGTCGGCCGCGGGGTTCGAGCGGGTGAAGGTGACCCAGAGGAAATTCTTGAGGGATTTCGCGGTAAAGTCGCTGTCATCCACCAGGACGATGAGCGGGAATGCGTTGATGGAGTCGCTCGGCTGGAACGACCAGCAGAAGGCGGCCTGGCTCTGGTCCTCGCCGCGATGGTCGGGGGCGAAGGGCGGCCCCTGCACCGCCAGGACGCCCGGCAGGCAGACGCGGGGGTTGCTGAAGCCGTCGGGGAGGTCCAGATCGCTCGGGATCTCGGTGGGAAGGTCTCTCCGCTTGCGGCCGGCGGCGGCGATGACGACCTTCGACCCCTGGTTGAAGCCGTGGCCGGAGTAGTCGAGGGTGTCCATCGTCGTCTTCGTCTGGAAGTGCAGATCGGTTTCCCAGTCGGCCCGTTCGAGGAGGTGCTGCAAAAAGCGCCCGATGTCGTGGATGTCGAGGTCGGGGTCGTCCTCCTCGGCAACGATCAGGAGATACTTCGCCAATGACATCTGCCCCTGGCCGAGGATGGCGTTGGCCTGGGTCAGAATTTCCTGCGGTCGGCGCTCCTGGGCATAAGGCACGTAGCGCTCGCTGCCGATGGCGAGCAGGAGCGGGTGGACCCCGGCCGCATCGACTGCGTTGACGGCCTTCACGCCCGGCAAGACGGTGGGGACGAGCGGGCCGGTCAGCTCGTGGATCAGGTCGCCGAACGAGGTGTCTTCCTGCGGGGGCCGACCAACGGAGGTGAACGGCCAGATGGCTCCGGGGCGGTGGTAGACGCGATCGACCTTCATGACGGGGAAGTCATGGACGAGGGCGTAATAGCCCAGGTGGTCGCCGAAGGGGCCTTCGGGCTTCGTCTCGTGGGGGTTGATGGTGCCGCAGATGACGAAGTCGGCCTCGGCGGGCATGGCCAACGGCCAGTCGGGCGGCCGAACCATCCGCACGGCCCGGCCGCCGAGAGCGCCGGCAAAGCTTAGCTCGGGCAAGCCTTCGGGCAGGGGCATGACGGCGGCAACCGTCATGGCGGGAGGGCCGCCGACGAAGATGTTCACGCGGAGCGGCTCCCCCTTCTTGATGGCCGCGGCGTGGTGAATGCCGATGCCTCGGTGGATCTGGTAGTGCAGGCCGATCTCGCGGTTGGGTTCGTAGTCATTGCCGGAAAGCTGGACCCGATACATGCCGAGGTTCGACTTCGCCAGGCCGGGCGTGTCGGGGTGCTCGGTGTAGACCTGGGGCAAGGTGACGAACGCGCCACCGTCCTTCGGCCAGCTGACGATCTGGGGGAGACTTGAGACGGTCGTTCGGTGGCTCAGGATCGGTCCCGAGCGGACCCGCCTCGGTAACAGGTTGAGGCCGGTTTTGGGGACATCGAGGTAGCGCCAGGGACGCTTGAAACCGTTGGGCGGGCTGACCTTCAGCTCGACGAGGTGGCGGACGGCCTCCAGGGTGTCGCGGAAGATCCAGCGGGTGCGCTCCATCGTGCCGAACAGGTTGCCGACGACGGGGAAGGCACAGCCCTTGACCCGTTTGAACAGCAGGGCCGGACCCTGGGCCTCGTAGACCCTGCGCTGGATGGCGGCGACCTCCAGGCGAGGATCGACCTCGGCGTCGATCTCGATGAGATCTCCCTGAGTTCTCAGGTCGGCGATGCAAGCGGCGAGCGATCGGTAACCCATGCCAGCGTCTCAAACTCGTTCGATAAGGGCCAGGAGGGGGGAGCGCGATCGGGTGCGGTCTCCAAGTGATAGCTTAGTGATCCCGGGCGATTTGGCCATGCTCGGGTGCGGACGGTCTCTGAGTCCCGAGGCGATCGGGAGGGGAAACGGGGAAACCGCGGCGATCGGACGGGTTATCGACGGAGCTCGGGAGGCGGCGAGGCGGCATCGGCGGGCCGTTGAGGTTCGGACTCGGAGGCACGGGGAGGCGTCGGGCGCGGCTCGGTGCGCCAATCATCGGCCGAGGAGGGTTGAGACGGCTCGGGGCGGATCTCGTTGTTTTGCAGCGAGTTCGGGCGATCGGGGTTGTGCTCCGGAGCGGGAAATTGCGGTTCGTTTCGGGAACTGGCCGGGGCGTTCGTGGCGGAGGGAGGATTCGGCGAGTGGGTCGGCTCCGGCTCAGGATTGGGCGGGGGAGATGGCGGGGCGACGTTGGGGAACCCGGCGCGGGTTGGCCCGGTGGGAGCCACGCGACGGCGGCCGAATTCGGGGTGGGCCTGGTGCCACTGGCGGTCCTGGTCCTTGCTCCGTTCGACCCGGAGCCGCATGAGCTGGTTGATCCCTCGGACCATCTCCGAGTACGCCTCGCGGCGGTAGCGCTGGCGGAGCTGGCCCTCCTTGCTCGTGTCGATCTGGGCCATCTGGGCGACGGAGAGAGCTTCGGCCTGGTCGTGGTCGTGCCAGGCATCGTCGCGGAGGGCTTCGAGGCGGTCGAGTTCCTCGGCGATCATGGTTCGCAGCGCGATTCGGCCGGAAACGGGGTCCTGGGGGAACTGGGGGGATGCGGGAACGGGGTAGCCGGAGCAGAGCCGGGCGAGGTACCAGAGGCGCTGGATGATGGGATCGGCGTCGGGGCCGGGGGCCTGGGGGGCGAGGCCGAACAGGTGCATGGCGCGGGGAAATTCCTCACGATCCCAGGGGATCCCCTGCTCCAGCCGGGCGTCGAGCTTCAGCCACTGGCGGATGAGCCACTCGCAGCCGAAGGAGTCGGCTTCCAGATCGGCCAGGGTGTTGCTCGGGTCCTTCGCCAGCCCCTGCGCGACTTTTCGGGCGCCGCGTTGCCGGCGTTTCTCCCAGGCGTCGATCGCCCTGCGGCCGGCGTCCTTTACGGTCGCCTCCTCCACCTTCCGGCATCGTTCGAGCCGCGCATAGGCGACGGCCGAGGCGCGAATGATCGCCTCTTCGGCCTCGGTATCGGCCCCGAGCTGGGCGACCCAGCGATCGGAGAAGCCTTGCATGAGCGCGGCCTCGGCCTCGCCGTCGGGCAAGGCGGCGGTCAGGCCGTGCTTTTTCGCATTGAGCCGGCTGCGCCGCCGACCGGCCTCGGTGCGGGGGCCGGATTTCGAGGTGGGCTGGGGATGGGAATGTTCGCCTGAGATCGGTGCGTGGCTCATAGCTGCGGCTCTCGTCGTCTCGATGGGTTCTTGACTCGATCTTCAGGCTTCCCGGCGCGCGGCCCCCTTGGGCGCGGCCACAGAGACGGAATGCCCGATACCGATACCATCGGGAAAAACGGGAGGTTTAGTCATCGTATCGGGGAATTTGGATGTGACGGGCTGCTGCTACAAATGGGTGCTCGACGGGTCCCGAATTGTGCTTGCATCACCGCAAGGAGCGCGGGACAATCTGTTAGATGGGTTGGGATGATCCAAGCATTCAGTCGTGTCTTTCCACGAGGTTTCGTTCGTATTCGTGGAGAAAGATTACGAATCGTTCGTCGGCTTCAGGTTAGGCTGATATCTCACAGGTTTCTTATGAGCGACCTACCCGCAAAGAGTTTCGTCCTAATCAATGGTGGTAGGATAAGTATCACTGCATCAACTGCTCCTGAGTTAAAGCTTGCGATAAAGGAGTTGAAGCTCAAGAAGAAAGACCTCTCACTTCAAAAGCGTTCCATTAAAGAGCAGGCGAAAGCAGTTCGCGCAGAATACACACAGATGGTAAGGACGCGTGGTTCTATGGTTCGTGGAGGTGGAGGGTTCGGGCGTTTCATCCGCCTTTTCCAGCAAGCGTCGCGAGATGGCGCACGTTC